>JACOVB010000075.1 GCA_016177555.1 Candidatus Rokuibacteriota bacterium | reverse complement strand
GCGTATCCGCGCCGTCCCATCTCCCCGCGCAGGCTCGCCAGGTAGTCCCGGATGGCGCCCATGATGTACGCGTTGACCACCGTCGTGCTGGTGCGCTCGTACTCCCTGAAGGTCGGCGACACCTCGTGGGAGAGGCTCACGACCATCCCCGGCGCCTCCTCGGCGACGAGCTCGGCGAGGCGTCGCTCGTGGGCGGGATTGACATAGGCGTGGAGCAGGCATATCGCGAGCGTCCTCACTCCTCGCGCCAGCAGCGCGCGGATGACCCGACGGGCCTCGGTCTCGTCGAGCGCCTCGAGCACCGCGCCGTCCGCCAGCATGCGCTCTGGAACCTCGGCGATCAGCCGGCGCGGGATGAGGGGCCTGGGCTTCTCGATCTGGAGGTCGTAGACCTGGTACCGCTTGGAGCGCCCGATGATCAGCACGTCGCGGAAACCCCGCGTCGTGATCAGCGCGACATCGCGCCCCTTGCGCTCGATGACCAGATTGGACCCGATGGTGGTGCCGTGGACAGCCTGTCCGAGTTGCGGCCACGAGCAGCCCGCGCTGGCCAGCACGTCGTCGAGGCCGGCGAGGCAGGCCTCCGAGGGATCGGGGTAAGTCGTCAGCCGCTTGGCGGTGTGCAGATCGCCCGTGGGCGTCTGGAGCACGAAGTCCGTGAACGTTCCGCCGACGTCGAACCCGATGCGGTACTGGGACATTTATCGTCTCGGTTGAACGTGGAGGATCACGGGTGGCGGTTCGGCCTCTTCGGGCCTTCGGGCCTCATCGGATTGTCTCGGTTGAACGTGGAGGATCACGGGTGGCGGTTCGGCCTCTTCGGGCCTTCGGCCCTCATCGGAGCGTCCATGCTGCCGGGGGGGGCTTCCGAGCGGAAGAGTATCATGGGGTACGGGTAGCGCCTGGCCCAGTGGAAGGTGACTGCGTGCTCCACGGGCTCACCGCTCGTTTCGTCACCCGGTGGGAGAGACAGCTCACGGATGCCACGGGCGCGCCGCCGGCGGTGCGGACCCGGATGTCGTAGAACCCCGCGCGCCGCCCCTGCCTGCGCTCCTGACCCTCGGCGATGAGGCGGGAGCCCGGCGCCACCGTCGCCAGGAAGGTGATGGTCATGGTGAGCGCGACGGCGGTTTCGCCGTGAGAGTTGCAGGCGGCGCCGAAGGCCACATCGGCCAGGGAGAAGATCACCCCGCCGTGAGGGTAGCCCAGGTAGTTCAGCATATGCGGCTGCAGCGTGAGCGCCACCCGGCAGTAGCCGGGGCCGATCTCCTCGAACTCGACGCCGAGCGCATGCGCCCAGGGCTCGCTCTCGAGCCGCGCCTTGAGCGCGGCGGGGACGCCCGACGCATCGCGACGCGTCATGCGCTCTCCTGCCACGAGCGCCCGAGGTAGGCGCTCTGCACCCGGGGATCCTGCCTGAGCGCCCGGGCGTCGCCCTCGAGGACCACCCGGCCGGACTCGAGCACGTAGGCGCGATCGGCGATGCCGAGCGCCCCGCGGGCGTTCTGCTCCACGAGGAGCACGGTGGTGCCGGCCTGCCGCAGCTTACCGATCTGGTCGAGGATCTCGGCGACAATCCGCGGGGCCAGCCCCAGGGAAGGCTCATCCAGAAGGACGAGTCGCGGGCGGGCCATGAGCACCCGGCCGATGGCGAGCATCTGCTGCTCGCCGCCGGACAGCGTGCCCGCCAGCTGCGCCGCGCGCTCCCGAAGCCGGGGAAAGATGTCGAAGACCCGCTCCATGTCGGCCTCGATGCGCTGCCGGGCGCCGAATCGGTACACGGGGAACGCACCCACCAGGAGGTTGTCCCGCACGGAGAGGCCCGAGAAGTTCTGGCGTCCCTCCGCGGCCTGCGAGATCCCCAGCCGGACGATCTCCTCGGCCCGGAGTCCCGCGATCTCCCGGCCGTCGAAGCGGATGCCCCCCTCGCGCGGGGCCAGCAGCCCCGAGATTGCCCGGAGAAGCGTCGTCTTCCCTGCCCCGTTGGCCCCGATGAGTGCGACCACCGAGCCCTTCTCGACGCGCAGGCTGACGCCCCGCAGCGCCTGGATGGCTCCGTAGGCGACCGAGAGGCCCGTCACCTCAAGCATCGGCATCCACTCCGAGATAGGCCTCGATGACGGCCGGGTCGCTCTGGATCGCAGCGGGGGGGCCCTCGGCCAGCACCTCGCCGTAGTTGAGCACCGTCACTTCATCGGAGATCCGCATGACGAGGTCCATCAGGTGCTCCACCAGCAGCACCGTGATCCCGCGCCGTCGGATCTCGAGGATCAGCTCCCCCAGCCGCTCCGACTCGCCCCCGTGCAGCCCCGCCGCCGGCTCGTCCAGGAGCAGCAGCGTGGGCTCGGCCGCCAGGCAGCGCGCGATTTCCAGCAGACGCTGCTGCCCGAAGGGCAGGCTGGCCGCGGGATCGTCTCGCCGCGCCTCGAGCCCGACGAAGGTGAGCTCCTGAAGCGCCCGCTCCCGGATCAGCCGCTCCTCGCGCCGGGCCCGCGGGCTCACGAAGGCCGCGTCCAGCAGCCCCGCCCGCCCGGTGCGGTGGCGCCCCACCATCACGTTCTCCCACACCGACATGTTGCCGAAGACCTGCAGGTTCTGGAACGTCCGGGCGATCCCGCGGCGCGCCCGCTCCCAGGTCCCGAGCCCGTTGAGCGGCTCACCCCGGAAGCTGATCTCCCCGTGGTCCAGCGGCATGAGGCCCGTGATGAGGTTGAAGAGGGTCGTCTTTCCCGCGCCGTTGGGGCCGATCAGGGCACGGACCTGTCCCTCCTTGACGCCAAAGGAGACCCCGGCCACGGCGACCACGCCGCCGAACCGCTTCCTCGCGCTCGACACCTCCAGCAGCCGCTCAGCCACGCGAGGCCGCTCCCGCGCGCCTGCCGGCTCGGATCGCGGCGCCGACCCCCGCCACCAGCCCCTCGGGCATGAAGATCATGATCAGGACGAGGATGATTCCGTAGGCGATGACCTCGTGCTCGCCGGAGGCACCGGAGAGGAGGAGCGGCATGAGCCGCCGGATCGCCTCGGTGAGGATCGTGATCCCCGCCGCCCCGAAGGGCGCCCCCCAGATGCTCGCGAGCCCCCCCACCGCGGCCATGACGAGGAACTCCACCGAGACCACGAACCCGAACGCGGGAGGGCTCACCAGCCCCAGGTGGTGGGCGTAGAGGCTCCCCGCGAGGCTCGCCATGGCCGCCGACAGCGCGAACACCTGCAGCTTCGCGCGCGTCGTGTTCACGCCCAGCGTCTCGGCGGCGACCTCGCTGCCATGCAGCGCCCGCAGCGCCCGCCCGATGCGGGAGTCGATCACGTTGCGCGCGACGAGGAGCGTGAGCAGCGCTGCCCCGGTCGTGAGGTAGTACCGCTTGAGGTCCGTGTCGAAGCGCACCCCGAAGAGCGAGAGCGCCGGAATGCCCGGAATCCCCGAGGGCCCTCCCGTCAGGTCGCGGAACTCCACGAACGCGAGATACATGAGGATCCCGAAGGCCAGCGTGGCCATGGCGAGGTAGTGGCCCCGGAGCTTCAGGATGGGAATGCCGATGAGGTACGCGGCCGCCGCCGTCACCACGAGCCCCAGCACGAGGGCCAGCCCGCCCGGCAGCCCCGCCTTGGTCGTGAGGATCGCCGAGGCGTAGGCGCCGAGGCCGTAGAACGCCGCCTGCCCCAGAGAGACCTGGCCCGCGTACCCTGTCAAGAGGCAGAGCCCGGTGGTCACGACGGAGTAGATGCCGCAGTAGATGAGCACGTCCAGGTACGACGGCGTGCGGACCCAGAGCGGCAGCGCCGCCAGGACGGCGCAGGCCACGAGGACCCGCAACGCGACGCTGCCCCTCACAGCCCGCCGCGAGCCGCGCCGCCGGGCCCGAAGATCCCCTGGGGCCGCACGAGCAGGATCAGGAAGAGCACGAGGAAGGCGACGGCCTCTTTGTACGCCGCCCTGAAGACGCCCGCCGCGATGTTCTCGAGCACGGCGAGGAGCAGCGCCCCCACCACGGCGCCTGCCGGATTGGTGAGTCCGCCCATGATGGCGGCGACGAAGCCGCGGAGACCGAGCGACAGCCCCATGTCATAGGAGGCCAGCGTCACAGGCGCCATGACGATCCCGCCGATGGCGCCCAGCCCGGCCGACAGCGAGAAGGCCACCAGCGACATCCGATCCGGCCGGATGCCCGACAGGCGCGCCGAGAGCGGGTTGATCGCGCAGGCGCGGAGCACCTTGCCGCGGTACGAGTACATGAAGAAGAGCCACAGCACCACGAGGAGGGCGGCCGTGGTGCCCAGGATCCACAGCCCCTGCCGCGTGATCACCGCCGCGCCCACTCGGACCGGCGGCCCCGGGGTAAACGGCGCGATCGTGTACGGGTCGGTGCCCCAGAGCAGCAGCCCCAGCCCCCGAAGGGCGATATCCACGCCGATGGTGATGATGATCAGCGTGACCGTCGAGGCCTGCCGCGCCGGGTGGATGGTGAGCCGCTCCATCCCGGCGCCCACGAAAGTCACGAGCCCGACGGCCGCCGCGATGGCCAGAGGGAGCGGCAGCCCCAGCGGGCCCAGGGCGATGAGCGCCATGGCGCCGAGCATCGCGAACTCCCCCTGGGCGAAGTTGATGATCCCCGTGACGTTGTAGATCGTCACGAAGCCCAGGGCGATGAGAGCGTAGATGCTCCCGGTCGCGAGCCCGCTGAGGCTGAGCTGAAGGAGCTGGTCTACCACTTCTCGGGCGGGAAATGCTTCCAGTCCCCGCCCTCGATCCGCACGAGCACCATGGAGCGCTCGTCAAGCCCGACATGGTCCTCGGCCGACATGTTGAAGATGCCGCCCGTGCCCGCGAAGTTCTTCACGCCCTCGATCCCGTCGCGGATCCTCGCGTAGGTCTCCTTGGTGGGCGTCCCCGGGGCCACCTTGCCGAGCGCCATGCCGGCGATCTGGAGCGCGTCCCAGGCATGGCCGGCGAAGGTGCTGCGCGGGCGCTGCGGGGTCTCGTAGAAGCGCACGAAGTCCAGGAGCGCCTTCTTCTGGGGATCGGCGTCGGGGAGCTGCTCGGCGACCAGGAGCTTGCCGATGGGGAAGATCACCCCTTCCGCGGCCGGGCCGCTCTGCTGGATGAAGAACTTCGTGCCGATGCCGTGGTTGTGGACGATCGGCAGCGTCAGCCCCAGGTCCTTCGCCTGGCGCGTGATGAGGACCGAGGAGGGCCCGATGGCATGGATGATGAGCGCCTGCGCCCCGCTGGCCTTCGCCTTCGTGAGCTGGGGGGTCATGTCCGTGTCGCGCTGCTCGAACTTGTCCTCGTACGCGACCTCGATCCCCGTGCCCTGGAGGATCTGCGCCAGTCCCCGCCGCGAGTCGTCGCCGAAGGCGTCGTTGACGTAGAGGCTCGCCACCTTCTTGAACCCCTTGGCCTTCAGGTACTTCACCTGGTGCAGGGCCACGTGGATGTTGGACTGCGGGGTCTTGAAGATCCAGAAGCGCTCCTTGATCGGGGTCACGATGGCATGGCTGGAGGCCATGGAGATCAGCGGTACGGCAGCCTCGGTGGCCACCGGGATGACGGCCAGGCTGGTGGGACTCTGGCTGGAGGCGATCACGACGTGGACCTTGTCCTCGCCGATGAGCTTCTTCACGCTCCGCACGGTGGTGTCGGCCTTGGACTCGTCGTCGTGGATGATGATCTTCACGGGGTACCTCTTGCCGTCGGGCCCCGCGATGCCCCCCTTGGCGTCCCACTCCTTCTGGACGAGCTGAGCGAGGTCGCGCTCCGGCACGCCGAGCGACGAGGCCGGGCCGGTGATGGCCGCCACGAACCCGATGCGGTACTCCTGGGCGCCGGCCCCGAGGGGAACGCCGAGCACCAGGATGAGAGCCCAGAGCATCACGAAAACCCTTGCGCCCATGGCCGCCTCCTTAGAGTGTGGGGGCCGCTGCCCCCCGTCGCCTGCTGATCACTGGAGCGTCGCCGTGAGGAAGATGCCTGTCTCCCCCGCGCTCCGCTCCTCGCGGTACCCGAGAACCTGGCGGGTCACGGCGTGAAGCGCCGTCGCCGCCCCGCCGAGCTGGACCTTCGCACCGGCGGCCACCACCAGCTCCGTCGCCGCCTCCACCAGCTCGATGCTGCCTCCGCCGCCCGCCGTCACGTAGCTCAGCCACGGAGTCACCGTGAGCCGGATCTGGCCTCGCGGCAGCACGGTGGGCCTCACGGTCAAGCCCGTGCCCAGCCGCTGCCATGCCACCCCCTGGGCGACATACCCCTTCCCCGCCGCGTAGTCGAAGAAGTACGCGAGCTGCGGGTACGGCACCTCCTGCGCCACCACCATGGTCCCCGACCCGCCGTCCTGCACCACGAGGAAGATCCCCGACGAGCGCGTCGTCGTGGTCGTCGTGTCCTCCACGGCGACCGACCCGCCCGCGCGCGTGGACCGCTGCCGGACCATGACCCCGCCGGAGGCCTGGACTCCCTGCTGGCTCGCCCGTCCCTGCTGGCGGAGCTCGATGACGACCTTCACCTGCTGTGGCGGCGCCGCAGCGGCGAGAGCCACGCCGGTGAGGAGCGCGAGACCCGCCACGGCTCTCCAGACCGCGCTGGCTCTCACGAGTCTCCCCGGAAGCTTGAGGGTGTCATGCCATCGACGCGATGATCTCTGTCTTACGCCCGAGGGGGGTCATCCCGGAATCTGCGCCTCTTCCGGGAGGCGGTCCCACGCAGGCGTCCACTCGGGCGCCTTGAGCCCGGCGGCCTCGACCAGCTCCTTGACCTCGCGGGCGAACCCCTGCCGCACCTCGTCGTTATCGCGGAGCTTCAGGCCGTACTTCCGGTACAGCGCATTGCGCGGCGATCCGGGGCGTCCGAAGATGTTCATCGTCCGCACGTACCACTTGCCCAGCGTCGCCTGTGCCTCCGGGCGCGTCACCGGATCGGCGCCCAGGCGCTCCACCCATAGCTCGCCGTGGCGGATGTGCATCTTCTCTTCCTTGAAGATGCCCTCGATGGCCCGCGCCCACGGCCCGTAGGAGCACTGCCGCACGTCCTCGAGCTGATGTCCCGCCCCGCGGTCCATGCAGAAGTTGAAGAACACGAAGTCGGCCCAGCGGTCGATGGGGTAGTAGAAGATGTTCACGCGCTTGTCGTCGGCCACTCGCTGGGTGCCGATGTCGGTGGTCGCGTCGTCGAGCCGGAGGGTGAAGTCGTGCCGGGCGATGTGGGTCCCCACGTCAACTCCCAGATCCTCCAGCAGCCCGTACATCACGTGCGCGTGGCGGACCTCGTCCCTCACGATCTGCGCCACCACGTGTTTCTCCTCGATGGTCGGCGCCTTCATGATCCACGGCACGTAGCCGAAGGCGCCGGCGAGCTCGGAGTCGGCCTGCATGGTCATCAGGTGGATCACGTTGCGGCGGTACTCCTCGGTCATCTCGCCGGACGACTCGATGCGCTCCCCCGCCCGGATCCTCTGCAGCAGCCGCACCTCGGCGTCCTGCTCGCTCATGTGCGTCTCCTCTCCACATCGTCCGTCTCGCCTGAATGTGGATGACTTCACGTTGCGGGATGGCCTCTTCGCGCAAGCGCTCATCTGTCTCGCCTGAATGTGGATGACTTCACGTTGCGGGATGGCCTCTTCGCGCAAGCGCTCATCGGGGTACCGTTGTCACCGTGGCCGTTTCGCTGCCGCCGCTCATCGGACGCTGACGGTCGTCACCAGCCAGGACTGGCGCGCGAGGAAGCGCGTGATGGTCTCCAGCAAGCGAGGATCCGCCGAGGGTTCGAGGCGAATGCGATCGGGCAGAATGTAGCATACCTCCGGATAGGTGACCAGAACCCGCAGAAGAGTGCGCACCCGCTCGTCGCCGGCCAGGAGCCCGCTGCGCCCCGAGGGGCCGGCGCTGCCGTCCCACTCCGACCGCAGCACCAGTCTCAGCTCCCGTCCGTTCATCGCAACAGACGCGCGTATTCGGCCGCCATGGCCGCGACCTGGACGGATGCCGAGAACGACCGCTCCGCCACGACACGCGCCGCCTGTCCCATCGCGCGGCGCCGCTCGGGCTCCAGCAGGAGCGCGATGGCCGCGTCTGCCAGGTCGCCGGCATCCGGCTTGGTGAGGACACCCGTCTCCCCGTCCACGACGACCTCCTCGACGCCCGAGGCGCGCACAGCCACGGCGGCGAGCCCGCAGGCGTGCGCCTCGGCGAGAACGAGCCCCTGGGTCTCCGTCTCGGACGCGAAGAGGAACAGGTCGGCGGCCTGATAGTAAGGTGGGAGGTCGTCGCGCGCCACCCCGCCGTGGAAGTGGATCCGTTCGCAGGCCGGACTCGCCTCGGCGATCCGTCGAAGCGCCTGCGCGTGACTGCCCTGCCCCACGAGGGAGAGCCGGACCGCCGACACCGCCCCGGCAATCGAGCCGAAGGCGGCGATCACCCGGTCCACGTTCTTCTCCCGGTCCAGCCGCCCCACGTAGAGGCAGAGCGGCCCGTCCGCCGGCAGCCCGAGCCTCCGGCGCGCGGCGACGCGATCTCCCGGCGCGAAGCGGTCCACCGGGACTCCCGTGGGCACCACGGCCACGGGCGCCGCGACGCCGCGTGCGTGGAGCATCTCGGCGATCCCCGCCGACGGCGCCACCACCAGGTCCGCCGCGTTCGCGAACCGGCAGGAGAGCCGCACCGCCAGCGCGGCCACCAGGCGCTGCGGCAGGGGCACGTAGTGCGCGTACTTCTCGTAGCGCGTGTGGTAGGTGAAGACGAGCGGGATGTCCTGCCGGCGGGCGAGCCGCCGCGCCGTCACCCCAAGAAGGAACGGATGCTGCGCGTGGATGACCTCGAGATCGAGTCCGCGCGCGATCCGCGCGAGGCGCGGCGAGAACGGCAGCGGCAGGGCGAAGCCGGGATAGGTGGGCGCGGGGATCGACCGGTACCGGAAGACCCGTGGCGGGTCCTCCACTCTGGCCGAGGGGGCCGGCGCGAAGACCCAGGTGCGGTGCCCGAGGACCTCAAGCCCCTCGCGGAGCGTCTCGACGGAGGTGGCGACCCCGCCCCGGAAGGGCAGGTAGTTGTTGGTGAACAGTGCGACCCGCATCCACTACTCGACCGGGCCGCCCGGCTCTTTGCCGCGCTCCATGAAGTCCCCAGGCGTGATCGAGTCGAGCCACTCCTTCACCTTCTCCTGGTCCTCAGCCTTGGCGGGAGCCGCCTCGCCCTCCCTGACGACCTCCGCGGTCTGCGCCTTGAGGACGACCTCCTCCTCCACGAAGATGGGGGCGGCCACCCGCAGGGCCAGGGCGATGGCGTCGGAGGGGCGCGAGTCCACCGTGATCTCGGTGGAGCCGAGCTGCAGATGGATGACCGCGAAGAAGGTGTTGTCGCGCAGGTCGTTCACCACGACCTTGATCACGCGCGCGTGCAGCGCCTCGAGAATGCTCTTGATCAGGTCGTGGGTCATGGGCCGCGGCGTCGGGATCTTCTCGAGCTCCAGCGCGATGGCGTTGGCCTCCGCGAGCCCCACCCAGATGGGAAGCGAGCGCTTCTCCTCCTCGTCGCGGAGGATCAGGATCGGCAGGTTGGAGAGCGGATCCAGGGCCAGTCCCTTCACCTTCATCTCGAGCCACATCGCGCTCCTCCCTCCTACGCCGGCTGCATCCCCGCGGCCTGCAGAACGGCCTCCCGGCCGGCCAGCGCTCCGCGCAGGCTGTGAGGCAGGGCCTGGGTGATGAGGACGGGAACCACCTCGCCGAAGAGGTCCTGGCCCTCGGGATCGAAGTTCACCACGCGGTTGCACCGGGTGCGGCCCGTCGCCTCTCGCGCGTTCTTCCGGGAGAGGCCATCCGCCAGGATCGGCAGCACGCGCCCCTCCAGGGCGCGGCTGCGCTCGGCTGCCACGCGGGTCGCGACCGTGAGGATGCGCGTATTCCGGCTCGCCTTGATGGCGTCCGGCACCTGGTCGGGCATCTCGGCGGCGGGCGTGCCGGGCCGGCGCGAGTACCGGAACGCGAAGACGTTGTCGTAGCGCAACCGCTCCACCACGTCCACGGTCTGCTGGAAGTCTTCGTCCGTCTCCCCCGGAAACCCCACGATGAGGTCGGTGGACAGCGCGATGCCCGGCACGGTCTCCTCGACCTCGGCGATCAGCTCGAGGTAGCGGGCGCGGGTATAGCCCCGGTTCATGCGCTCGAGGATCCGGTCGGAGCCCGACTGCAGCGGCAGGTGCAGGTACTCCACCACCTTCGGGACCTCGCGGATCGCGCGCATCAGCCGGCGGTTGAGGTTGTACGGGTTGGACGTCGTGAACCGGATCCGCTCGATGCCCGCGATCGCGTTCACCCGCGCGAGGAGGTCGGCCAGGTCGGTGGGCGGCGCGAGGTCGCGCCCGTAGGCGTTCACCGTCTGCCCGAGGAGCGTGACCTCGCGGCAGCCGCGCGCGGCGAGGCCGCGGATCTCCTCCAGCACGGACTCCGGCGGGTGGCTTCGCTCCCGGCCCCGCGTCGTCGGCACAACGCAGAAGGTGCAGTGCTTCTCACAGCCCTCCATGATCGTCACGAACGCCTTCAGGCGCCTCGTCCCATCGGGCGGGGGGGCGATCTTCACAAGGGGCCCTTCCCCCGTCTCGATGACCGGACGCCGCTCGGCTCGGGCGCGCGCCACGAGTTCCCCGACCCGCGCGATCGCGGGGGAGCCGAAGACCAGATCCACGAAGGGCGCGCGCTCCTGGATCCCCCCCGACTGGAGCTGCGCCATGCACCCCATCACGCCGATCAGGAGATCCGGGTTGGCGCTCTTGAGCCGTCTCAGCGATCCGAGCTGGGAGAAGACCTTCTCCTCGGCTCGCTCGCGGATGGAGCAGGTGTTGAGCAGGATCAGGTCCGCCGCCTCGGGGGATTCGGTGAGCTCGTAGCGCGCATGCTTCAGCAGCCCGGCCACCCGTTCGGAGTCATACTCGTTCATCTGGCAGCCGTAGGTGATGAGATGGAGTTTGAGCATAAATTCCTGGGGCTTACGGTAACACCGGCCCAGCGAGGTGTCAAACTTCG
>JACOVB010000042.1 GCA_016177555.1 Candidatus Rokuibacteriota bacterium | reverse complement strand
TCCCCAAGGCGCCGGGGGAATACGAGTTCGCCTGCCAGATGGGAATGTTCCGCGGCAAGGTCATCGTGGAGTAGGGCATGAACCGCGTGTCGATCGGCCGGCACTGCTGCGCGCAGGCGGCGCACCTCGATGCCTGCAAGGGCATCGAGGCACGGGCGCGTTGGCGGGGGCTGAGTGAACGACAACACCATGGCGTAGCTGGCGCTACAGGGCAGCGGCGCGGTCAGCGGCGTGAGTGGTCTGCACGGCGCGGTGAACCGCCGGCTCTTCCAGGACGTCTTTCCCCGCTGGCCCGAGCCGGAGGTGCCGCTGGGACATGTATGGTATGCTGTTTGCTAGAGTCTGCTCTGGAACTTGATATGACCGGACGATCCCTGATGCCGAGCTGGGCCGGGCGCTCACTTCCGATCGCCATGATCCTGGTTGCGCTGGCCCTGAGCCTCTGCCTCTTCCAGGTTGCCAGCACGGGCACCCATCATGCCGGCATGTCGCCGGACGTGTGCGCCGGGTTCTTCCTGGTGAGCTTCTTCGTGACCCTGCCCTATTTCGCCGAAAGCGCTGCTCTGCCGGCTGGGCCGCTGTCGCCGCCGCGCGTCGCCGCGTTCCGCCCGCTCGACCCGCCTCCGAAGTTCGCGACCGGCTCCTAGTCGATCCCTTCTGTCCCCGGCCGTACGGGTGCGCGCAGGAGTCGCGCGCTCGCTTACAGGGGGTCCATTCACGACGCAGGCGCTCCCCACCTGCCTCGCGGAGGAGGCATGTCGAAGAACTCGCGGAGGTACTGTGCCGTCTTGCTCGGTACCCTGGCGGTCGCCCTCGTGGGCGCGCCGGGAGGCCGCGGCGAGGCCCGGACTCACGTCGAAGGCCGGCCTGGCAGCGAGACGCTGCTCCTCCGCCCCGTTCCGGGCACCGATCAACCACGAGGCCGGTGCCGATCCTCCTGGGCCGCGCCCTCCTCGTCGGGCAATTGAGGCTGATGGGGGCCGTGGGAGCATTCGCGGCGGAGGCTGCGGGCGAGGTCGTCATCGAGGCAACGGCGCGTCGACCGCCGGTGCTGCCGGCCACCGAAGGCCAGCGCGTCACCTTCGTCAGCCGGTCGGGACGGATGATCCACATCCAGTTCGCGGGGGACGAGGCAGGGCACGGGGTGTTCCACGTCCCGGGGGGGATCCGGGCCGTGTTCCACGCGGCGGGACGGCACGATTACGTCGTCCAATTCTCGGCGCGCCGCGACGCCAGCCTCCGGGGCGCCGTGGAGGTCGCCACGGATTGGAGCGGGGACCCTGTCGTTCCCGTGTGCAGCGGGCTCGCGATCAAGGGGGTGTGCGTTGAACCATGACGTGGTCGTCATGGAGGCGTGCGTTGAGTCTTGATCTGATGCCCCACCGCGAGAGCCCGATCGAGTCGACGCCGGCTCCATACGAACGTTACGCGGCACGAAACGAACGACGTCTGGCGGCGCCCGTGCGACCGCTGCGGGAGACCGGCTCCATGATCAAGGCAGCGAAGTACCTCGGTGGCTCAGTCCTTCTGGCCGCGTTGATGACCACGTCGCTCGTGCCTCTGCGAGCGAGCGCCGGTCCTTCGGGCGGCCACGTCACCATCACTCTTACGACCATGCCCGACCGACCTGTCGCAGCAGAAGACACACGCGTGACCATCGTGCTCAAGGACGAGCGTCAACAGCCACTAGGTAACGCCTCCGTCCTGGTCCGTGCCGACATGATCATGTCGGGTATGGCGGGCATGCAACACGGCAGTGCCGGCCCAACCGCCACGGCGAAGCCCTCCGAGAAGCCCGGCGAGTACCTCGCCACTTTGAGGCTCACCGACCCAGGCGATTGGAGAATCTCCGTGACCACTGGCCACAGCAGTGGTGAATTCAAGGTCACGGTCTTGCCGCCCACGCTCGAGAGCAGCGCCGCGACAAGCCCATCCACAGCACCGACATCGCAGCGCTCGGGCGCCGACGAAGGCCGCGCAGCGACGGCAGACGGCACGAGGGTCATAAAGGGCCACGACGACGGCCACGGGGCGGCCAAGGAAGCAGCCGGGCCCAATTACTACTTCGTGGGCTCGATCCTCGGCGTCGTCGTGATCACAATCGGTATGGTGCCGATTCTGCGACGTCGTGGCTCACGTGCCGAGCGCGCAGAGGTTGCGTGACAATGGCTTCCACACTGACGCCTCCAACACCGACGCGTACGTCTCAGCCGTCTTGTTCTGCCGAGGCGACAAATGCCGGCGATCGCGGAAAGTGGAATCTCCTGCGCTTCGGCCCGGTGAAACGGCTGGCACAGTGGCGGGGTCTCCAGTTCACGCTCCAGCTCCCGAACGTGCTCGTCTACTTGCTCGTCATCCTCACGGGTTTCTACGGCACGCAACAGGGCGGCGAGAACTTCGCGACGGTCCTCACCTGGATCATTTGGTGGTCGGCGATCGTCTTCACCTTCGTCTTCTTCGGCCGTCTCTGGTGCCTGATGTGCCCCTTCTCCGCGGTGGCCGAGTGGCTCCAGCGTGTCTCCCTCTGGTCCGTCAAAGCCGAGACGTTTGGGCTGGGCCTGAAGTGGCCGCACAAGCTGCGCAACCTCTACCCTGCCACGGGGCTCTTCCTCCTACTCACATGGGTCGATCACCAGTTCGGGTTGGTCGGAAGCCCGCTCTACACCGCCTACCTCGTGCTCGTCATGCTCGCCCTGGCGACTGTCGTCATGCTGCTCTTCGAGCGCCGCACGTTCTGCCGCTACATCTGCCCGATCGGCGGCCTGATTGGCATCTACTCCCTGTTCGCCGGCGCCGAGCTCCGCGTCGCCAATCGCGCAGTGTGCAAGGCGCACAGAGAGAAGAACTGCCTCGTCGGCAATGGCACGAAGGGCTACGGCTGCCCGGTGCGGGAGTATCCCGGCAACATGGACAACAACGCCTTCTGCACGCTGTGCACGGAGTGCATCAAGACCTGCCCAAAGGACAACATCACGTTCCGCTTCAGGCCCTTCGCCCGAGACCTCGCCAATCTGACCGAAAAGCGCCTGGGGCTCGACATGTCGATCCTTGCCGTTGTGCTGCTCGGATTGCCCACCTTCCAAACGATGGTCATGATCGAGCCCTGGGAAGGCTGGATGGATTGGCTGCGACAGATCACCGGGCTGCCGCAAATGGCGGTATTCAGCAGCGCCTTCCTCGTGGGGACCCTGCTCGCCCCGCTTGGTCTCTTCTCGGCGGGGACAGCGGCCACTACGGCGCTTTCCCGGGAACGAGACGTGACCTTCCGTCGCGTGTTCATCAACTTCGCCTTCGCCTTCGTGCCGATCGGTCTCTTGATGCACCTGGCCCATAACGTCAAGCACCTCTTCGGCGAGAGTTACGTCGCTGTCCCGGTGCTCTCCGATCCCTTCGGTTGGGGCTGGAATCTGTTCGGCACCGCTGGACTCGAGCTGTCCTCGCCCTTCACCACCGATCTGCTCACGAAAGCGCAGTATGCGTTGATCCTCCTCGGGCACGGCTTTGCGGTCTACGTGAGCTACCGCATCGGCAGGCGGCTGTTCGGTGAGAAAGCCGATCGCTTCGGGTTTGCGCTGGCGCCGATGCTGGTTCTCACCGTCGCCTGGTCGGTCTTTAACCTTTGGGTGCTCAACATGCCTCTAATGGACCGGCACTAGTCGGTGGGCAGGGCCGGTCCCTGCCCCCGCTTCCGCAGCCGCGCCGGGCTTCGGCTCAAGCCTCCAGCATCCGGGGCTCGATAGGCGACGGCAGACGGAACCAAAGTGTTGGCTACGCTCCGCGGGAATGGCCGGTGGTGCCGTTCTTCGGACGGATGTGGTGCACGATCTGTCCGATCCCCGCTCCGGGCGAATGGCTGCAGCACCGGAGCATCATCCGGCGGACGCCCGGGCGCCTGCACCGACTTCTTCGACGCCCGCGATCTGGTCCAGGTCAAGTACGAGATGGTGCGGCGCGTGCGCGTCGACGGGCACCCGGTCAGTCGCAACGCGGCGGCGTTCGGTGTGTCCTGTCCCACTCTCTATCAGGCCCAAGCCGCCTTGGCCCGGGGCGGGCTGGCCGCGCTGGTGCCGAGGAAACCCGGCCCGCGGCGTTCGCACAAGCTGAGCGCCGAGGTGGTGGACTTCCTGCACTGGGCGCGGACCGAGGAGCCAGCCCTACGCTCCCCGGAGCTGGCGCCGCGCGTCCGGGTACAGTTCGGCCGCACCGTCCATCCCCGCAGCATCGAGCGGGCCTTGGCGCGCCGGAAAAAAACGACCGTGATCGCGGCCCACGCGGCCACCAGCGACGACACGTTCGTGGCCACGTACGAGGGGCTTCGCCGCCGCGTGCTCGCGGGCGCGCCCTTCGGCGGCTCCGTCGGCCTCGTCCTGCTCCTGCGCGAAGGGATCGCCGCCTGGATGACCCGCGGTTCGGTGGGCGCCGCTCCAGTCGAGGCGGCGGATGCTGAGCGACGGGGAGCGGCACCCCTGGTGTCCAACGAGATCCCCACCGCGGTGGTACGCGTGCTGGTCAGCATGGCCCTCGGCGGCCTCAAGGAGAAGCGCGCATGAGTACCGACGGCTCCCAGAAAGTCACGGCCAGTCACCTCAAGCGGGACGCGTACCTGTACGTCCGTCAGTCGACGGCGCGGCAGGTCTTCGAGAACACCGAGAGCACGCAGCGCCAGTACGGCCTCCGGCAGCGCGCCATCGCGTTGGGCTGGCCCACGGACTGCGTGATCGTCGTCGACGCCGACCTCGGCCAGTCGGGGGCCTCCGCCGTCGATCGCACCGGCTTCCAGCACCTCGTCGCCGATGTCGGGCTGGGCCGCGCGGGCATTCTGCTCGGGCTGGAGGTGTCGCGCCTGGCCCGCAACTCGACCGACTGGCACCGGCTGCTGGAGATCTGTGCGCTCACCGACACCCTCATCGTCGACGAGGATGGCGTGTACGGTCCGGCGCACTTCAACGACCGCCTGCTGCTGTGCCCGCGAGTTTCTATAGAACAACAGCAGTCTCGGGGAACGCCCTTGACAAGGCGGCAGCCCTGGGTGCAGGCCGAAGGGGCGGGGAGACCCTCCGCCCGGGCAGGGGGCGGAACTGCGAGCAGGCCGTGGGGCGGACGTGGGGCGCCATTGCCTCACTCGGATAGCTCCCGATGGCCAGTCGGCGCCCGGGCAGTGATGCGAGGTCCGGATTTCAGCGAGTTGAGCGGGAAGGGCACGAGTCATCCTGTGGTATGGTAATTGCTGGAGTCTAGGCCGGAACTTGATATGAGCAGACGATCCTCGATGACGAGTTGGGCAGGGCGTTCACTTCCGATCGCCATGGTCCTTGTTGCCCTGGCCCTGAGCCTCTGCCTCTTCCAGGTCGCCAGCACCGGCACCCATCATGCCGGCATGTCGCCGGACGTGTGCTCCGGATTCTTCCTCGTGAGCTTCCTCGTGATCCTGCCCTACTTCGCCAAAGCCGGTGGGCTGCCGGCCGAGCCGCTGTCGCTCTTCTGCCCCGTCACGCTCCACCTGCTCGACCCGCCCCCGAAGTTCGCGACAGTCTCCTAGTCGATCCCTTCTGCCCCTGGCCGTACGGGTGCGCGCCGGAGTCACGCGCTCGCCCACAAGGGGTCCATTCACGACGGAGGCGCTCTCCGCCTGCAGTACGGAGGAGGCATGTCGCAGAATTCGTGGAGGTACCGCGCGGTCTTGCTCGGTGCCCTGGCGGTTGCCCTCGTGGGCGCGCCGGGAGGCCGCGGCGAGGCCCGGAGTCATCTCGAAGGCCGGCGCGGCGTTGTTCCGGCGGTCGTGGCGCGCATCCTGCCCGCGGTCGTGAGCATCACGACCCGGCAGATCGAGGAGATCGAGGGGGGTGAGCCGGTGACAAGCCGCGGGCTCGGGTCGGGGATCATCGTCGACCGGCGCGGCTACATCCTGACGAACAGCCACGTCGTGGAGGGTGCCGAGGAGATCACCGTGACCCTCCCTGACGAACGGAGCTTCCCGGCCAGGCTGGTCGGCGCCGATCGCCTCAACGATCTCGCCGTGTTGCAGATCAAGGGGGCGCGGCTGCCGGTGGCGGAACTGGGAGACTCGGCCAGGCTCCGTGTTGGCGAGACCCTGGTCGCGATCGGCAGCCCGCTGTGGATCGAGGGGGGACCGACCGTGACCATCGGCGTCGTGAGTGCTCTGGGGCGTTCCATGGAGGAGCCGGGGCTGCCCAAGCTCCACAACCTCATCCAGACCGACGCCGCCATCAATCCCGGCAACTCCGGCGGGCCGCTGGTGAACTTGGCGGGCGAGGTGGTCGGCATCAACACGGCCGTCATTCCCTCGGCCCATGGAATCGGCTTCGCGATCGCCGCCAACACCGCGAAGCCCGTGCTGCGGCGGCTGATCGAGGTGGGGCGAGTGCTGCGCCCCTCCATTGGAGTCGACGCGATGAGCCTGACGCCGCAGCGCGCCCGCGCCAACCGCCTCCCCGTGGAGCGCGGGGCGATGGTGGTGAAGGCGGAGCCCGGAGGGCCGGCCGATGTGGCGGGCATCCAGCCCGGCGACGTGATCACCAGTGTCGAGGGTGATGCGGTCAAGGACGTGCACCAGCTCCACGAGGCGCTGTGGCGCCGCCGGGTGGGGACCCCGGTTCTCCTGACGATCCGTCGGGGTGGTGAGACGCTGCTCCTCCGGCCCGTGCTGGGTACCGACCAGCCATGAGGCCGGTGCCGATCCTGCTCGGTCGCGCCCTCCTCATCGGGCAACTGGCCTTGATGGGGGCCGAGGAAGCATCCGCGGCAGAGGCCGCGGGCGAGGTCGTCATCGAGGCAACGGCGCTTCGACCGCCGGTGCTGCCGGCCACCGCAGGCCAGCGCGTCGCCTTCGTCAACCGGTCGGGACGGATGATGCACATCCAGTTCCTGGGGGACGAGGCAGGGCACAGGGTGTTTCAGGTCCCGGGGGAGATCCGGGCCGTGTTCCACGCGGCCGGACGGCACGATTACGTCGTCCACTTCTCGGGGCGCCGCGAGGCCAGCCTGCGGGGCGCCGTGGAGGTCGCCAGGGGCCTGACCGGAGACCATGTCGTTCCCGAATGCGGCGGGCTCACGATCAACAAGGGGGTGTGCCTTGAGCGATGACGTGCTGGACACGACCCGCGGTACGCGAAACGGCGCCAATGTCAGCCGCTGGGCCATCGAGCACCCCTACATCGTCATCGCCTTCTACCTCGGGGTTGCGCTCCTGTCCGTTCTGGTGGTGGTCTTCCAGATGCCCCGGCGCATGATGCCGTATGTGGAAAGCCCGATCGTGGCTGTGGTCTCGATGATGCCGGGGCTCGCGGCAGAGGAGATGGAGATCTACTTCTCCAAGCCCATCGAGGAAAGGATGGTGGATCTCAAGAACGTCCACTTCGTCCGCTCGACCTCGCAGGAGGGCTTCTCCATCGTCACGGTGGAGTTCTGGTACGGCACGGACATGAAGAAGGCGGTCTTCGACGTCCAGTCCCTCATGAACGTGGTCCAGGCCGATCTGCCCATGACCGGCGCCAACCTCAAGCCCTCGTGGGTCCTGGCCATCGATCCCCTGAACCTTCCCGTCCTCTTGCTGTCGGTGACGGGTGATGGGTATGACCCGATGCAGCTCCGCACCCTGGTCGAGAACGAGGTGGTCAACCGGCTGAAGGTGGTCAAGGACGTGCACTCGGTCGTCCCCTTCGGGGGCGAAAAGCTCCAGATGCAGGTGATCGTGGACCGCGAGCGGCTGGCGGCCTACCGGATGAGCCTCCTCGATGTGCGGAACGCGCTGGACATGCAGAACCTGTCGCGCCCCGCGGGGACGCTCACGTTCCAGGAGCGCGAGGTGCTGGTGAGGACGGACACGCGGGCGCGCACCCCCGAGGAGGTGGCCGGCTATCCCATCGCCAGCATGGACGGCCGCGTGGTCTACCTGAAGGACGTGGCGGAGGTCACCACCGCCCCCCGCGAGCAGCGGAGCCTGTACCGGTTCAACGGCAAGGAGGCCATGGAGATCTCCATCGTGCAGCAGGCCGAGGCCTCGTCGGTCCGGGTCATCGAGGGCGTCAAGGCCAAGCTGGCGGAGATCCAGGAGGACTTCCCGCGCC
>JACOVB010000074.1 GCA_016177555.1 Candidatus Rokuibacteriota bacterium | reverse complement strand
GGGCTGACGGTCCGGGCGGCCAGCCGCGAGGGGCTGGCGCAGGGACAGCGGGTGCAGGCGGCGGTGCGGCCAGAGAGCATCCGGCTGGTGCCGGCCGGCGGCGGCACGTCACTGCCCAATCGCTTCCCGGCCCCCGTCGTCTTTCACGCCTTCGCGGGGCAGGCCCACCACTACGTCGTCCAGCTCGACGACGGACGTGAGGTCGAGGTGGTCGCGTCCGGCGCCGACCTTCCGGTGGCGCGCGGTGCGAAGGCGCAGGTCGAATGGGCGCCCGAGGACGTCATCCTCCTGCCCGGGGGCGAGGCGTGACGCGCGGACGCGGCTGGGGGCTCCTCGCCCCGTCCCTCCTCCTGCTCCTCGTCGCGTTCCTCGTCCCCGTCGGCATGATGGTGCCGATGAGCTTCCGCCCCTACGTCCCCCTCGCCGGCATCACGCGCGGCTTCACGGCCGGCCACTACGTGAAGCTCGTCACCGACCTCTACTACCTGGAGATCATCGGCCGCACCCTCGCGCTCGGCTTCACGGTGACGCTCCTCACGCTCGTCATCGGCTACCCCGTCGCCTTCTTCCTCGCGCGCTCCCGCTCGCGGTGGCGGTCCTGGCTGACCATCCTCGTCGTTTTTCCGCTCCTCCTGAACCTCGTCGTCCGCACGTTCGGCTGGATCGCGCTGCTCGCCCAGAACGGGCTGGTGAACCAGGCGCTCCGGACGCTGGGGCTCGTCGACGCGCCGGTGAAGCTCCTCTTCAACTTCGCCGGACTCCTCATCGGCATGACCCACATCTTCCTGCCGTTCATGGTGCTCGTACTGATCGGGGCCATCCAGAACATCCCGCGCGACGTGGAGGACGCTGCCCGCGTGCTCGGCGCCTCCTGGGGGGCGACGTTCGTGCGCGTCACCCTGCCGCTGTCGGCGCCGGGCATCCTCTCCGGCTCGATCCTCGTCTTTGTCCTCGCCATCAGCGCCCTGGTGACGCCCCGGCTCCTCGGCGGGCCGACCTACCGGGTGATGTCCACGCTCATTTACGACGAGTTCCTCGAGCGGCTGAACTGGCCGGCCGGCTCCGCTCAGGCTCTGCTGCTCACGGTGATGGTGCTGGCGCTCATCCTCCTCTCGGGAATCCTCACCCGCCGCGTGGGAGCGCGGGTGTGACGGCGGCGCGCGTGCGCGCGTGGCTTCTGCGAGCGTGGGTCGCGCTCGTCTTCGGCTTTCTCCTTCTGCCCGTCGTGGTCGTGGTGCTCGCCTCTCTCAGCCGCACCTCGTACCTGACCGTGCCGCCGCAGGGCGTGACGCTCCGCTGGTACGCGGTGGTGCTGCGCGACCCCGAGTACGTCAACGCGATCGGCTTCAGCCTGGCGCTGGCAGGGGTGGCGACCCTCTGCTCGCTGGGGGCGGGGGTGGCGGCGTCCTACGCGCTCATCCGGTGGCGGGTGCCGGGCGGCGCGCTCGTCTCCGCGCTGCTCAACGCGCCGCTCATCTTCCCTGGCGTGGTGGTGGGCGTGGCGCTGCTCCAGTTCTACGCGCTGGTGCGCTTCAACGGGACGTTCGCGGGCCTCGCCCTCGCCCACATGGTCATCACGGTGCCCTACGTGGTGCGCGCGGTGATGGCGAGCCTGCAGGGCATCGACCCCGAGATCGAGAGCGCCGCCCGCGTCCTGGGCGCGAGCAGGGCGGTGGCCTTCTTCGCGGTGACGCTGCCGCTGGCCCGGCCGGGCATCGCCGCCGGCGCCCTCTTCTCCTTCATCGTCTCCTTCGACAACGTCCCCGTGTCGATCTTCCTGCTCGGCGCCGGCCAGATGACGCTGCCCGTGAAGATCTTCACCGCCATCGAGTACGGCGTGGACCCGTCCATCGCCGCCATCTCGACCATGCTCATCGTCGTCACCGGGCTCGGCCTCGCCGCCGCCGAGCGCTGGATCGACTTCCACCGCTTCGTCTGACCGCTTCGCTCCCAGGGAGGGCTTCGTCATGGCGCAGGTCGTGCGCTCGGTCATGGAAGGCAGGCTCGCGGGCCGGATCGCCGTCGTCTCCGGCGCCGCCAACGGTATCGGCCGGGCGAGCGCGCTGCGCCTCGCCCGCGAGGGAGCCAACCTCGTCGTCGTGGACCGCGAGGGGGACACCCTCCAGGAGGTGGCCCGCGCCATCGAGGAGCTCGACCGCCAGGTCCTGCCGATCACCGCGGACTGGACCGACGCCGTCGCGGTGCGCGACGCCTTCGCCGCAACCCGCCGCTGCTTCGGCCGGGTCGACATCCTCTTCAACAACGTCGGGCAGAGTGCCCGCGAGCGCACCAGCGAGTTTCACCTCTCGAGGGAGGACACCTGGCGCTTCGTCATCGAGATCTCGCTCCTGACGGCGATGCGGGCCACGCGCGAGGTCGTGGAGGAGATGCGCGGCCGCCGAAGCGGCCGCATCATCAACATGTCCACCGAGTCTGCGTTCTACGGCGACGTGGGCTTCGTGGACTACGCGGCGGCCAAGATGGGCGTCGTGGGCTTCACCCGCTCCCTCGCCCGCGAGCTGGCCCCCTTCCAGATCACCGTCAACGCCGTGTGCCCCGGCGCGATCCGCACCCGCGCCCACGACCGCCTGCCGAAGGAGGTCATCGACAAGGTGCGGAACTCGGTGCCGATGGGCTACGTCGCCGAGTCCGACGATGTCGCCGGCGTCGTCGCCTTCCTCGCCAGCGACGACGCGCGGTACATCACCGGGCAGTCCATCTTGATCGATGGCGGGCGCTGGATGATCTGAGAGGCTCACACCTCCACGTCATCTCCTCGAAGGGGCGCATGAGATCGATCCCCGCGCTGTTCACCACGCCATCCAGGCCCCCGAGCGCGGCGACCGCCCGATCCACCGCCTCCC
The DNA here is from genome assembly GCA_016177555.1 of Candidatus Rokuibacteriota bacterium. The sequence continues at coordinate 6,489 of JACOVB010000074.1, read as the reverse complement.
TCACTTGCCGCTCGTCGGCCACGTCGCACGGCAGCGGGATGGCGCCCTCCATTCCCGCCGCCTCCTTCAGCCGCGACTCGTCGCGGTCCAGCATCGCCACGCTGGCTCCCTCCCGCCGGAACAGGCGCGCGATGGCGAGGCCGATGCCGGAGGCGGCGCCGGTGACCAGCACGCGACGGCCGGCGAGTCTCACGCGCGGGCCCCGGCGCGCAGGGCGGGGCGCACGGCGTCGGCCACCTCATCGCAGCGCGCGAGCCAGACGCGGGAGTGGCCGAGGATGTACGTGATCAGCTCCTCGAGCAGCGTGATGCGCGAGGGACGGCCGATGATCTGCGGGTGCATGGCCAGGCAGAAGTAGCGGTCCTCGCGGTAGAGGACGTCGAACTCGCGGCGCCAGGCCTCGAACACGGCCGAGGGCGGCTGCATCGTGCGGCCGGGCAACGCGATCGAGTACTGGAAGAACGGCGCGTCGTCCAGCACCCACGCGAAGGGGAACTCGACGATGTCGGTGAGCCGGCCGTCGATGCGGTGGAGGTACGGCGAGTCGTCGTCGAAGTAGTTGGAGGAGTAGCCGAAACCGTATTCCGCGAGCATGCGGAGCGTGTGCGGGCTGAACTCGGCGGCCGGCGAGCGGTAGCCGGCGGGCGTGCGGCCCGTCATGCGCCGGATGATGTCGATGCCCTTCTCCATCTCCTCCCGCTCCTGCTCGAGCGTGAGGGTGACGATCCAGGCGTGGGACCACGAGTGATGGGCGATCTCGTGGCCGCGCTTCATGATGTCCTCGACCACCGCGGGCCGCTGCTCCATCACCAGTCCCGGGATGAAGAAGGTCACCTTGAGCCCGTAGCGGTCGAGCAGGTCGAGGATGCGCGGAACGCCCACCTTCCAGCCGTAGGCGCCCTGGCTCATCACGATGGGACGCTCGGCGTTCTTGGGATCGCGCGCCGTCCACATGGTCTCGGCGTCGAGGTCGAAGCTGAGCAGGACCGGGAAGCCCTTTGACGAGAGCGGCATGGCGTCCTCCGGAGACGGTGGTTAGAGCGGCATCGGGCGCGCGACGGGGCGCTCGCGCTCGAGGTGCGCGGCCAGCGCCAGCACGCGGCGGTCGCCGTACCATGGGCCGACGATCTGGAGCCCGATCGGCAGGCCGTCCGAGGACCACCCGCACGGCAGCGACACCGCCGGGTGGCCGGAAAGATTGAACGGGAACGTGTAGGGGTACCAGGCGCCGCGGATCGAGCCGGCCGCCTCTCCGCCGATGGTGATCGGCTGGAACGGATCGTGGTCAGCGGCGAGGGCCGGGCGGGAGAGCGTCGGCGACACGAGGACGTCGAAGCGCCGGAAGAGCGCCTGCGCGCGGCGGAACACGACGGTGCGCTGGCCCAACGCGTGGCCCCAGTCCACTGCCGACCATCCGGCGCCCCGCTCCACCGACTCGCGCAGGCTCTTCGCCACTCGGTCGCCGAACTTCGCCATGTGCGAGCCGATGCGGGCGGCGAGCCCGCCCTGGAGGAACACGAGAAAGATCGGCTCGAAGGCGGCGAAGTCCTCCTCCACCGTCTCCACGCGCGCACCCTGCCCCTCGAGGTGGCGCACGGCCGCCTCGCAGGCGGCGAGCGTCTCGCCGTCGACCAGGCGGTTGCCCACGCGCGGCATCCATCCGAGACGCAGGCCGCGCACCTCGACGCCGCGCGGATCGTCGGGCGGCTCCGGGCGCGAGTAGGGGTCGCCGGGGTCGAAGCCGACGATCGCGTCGAGGCAGGCGGCGGCGTCCGCCACCGTCCGCGTCATGGGGCCGATGTCAGACGACGTCGAGAAGAGATCCGCCTGGTGGACATGGGGCACGCGGCCGAGGGTCGGCTTGAGCCCGACGATGCCGCAGCAGGCGGCGGGGATGCGGATGGAGCCGCCGCCGTCGGTGCCGAGGGCGAGCGGCCCCTGTCCGCTGGCGACCGCGGCCGCCGCCCCGCCCGACGAGCCGCCCGGCGTGCGCGAGAGGTCCCACGGGTTCCGGGTCACCCCGAAGAGCGGGCTGTCGGTGAGCGGCTTGTGGCCAAACTCCGGCGTCGTCGTCTTGCCGATCAGGATGGCCCCGGCCTCGCGCAGCCGGCGCACGGGCACGGCGTCCTCGCCCGGCACTTGCTCGGCGAAGATGAACGAGCCCATCGTCGTGCGGACGCCCTTGGTGAAGAGCAGGTCCTTCACCGAGAACGGCACGCCGTGGAGCTGGCCCAGCGGCGCGCCGGCCATCACCGCCGCCTCGGCGCGCCGCGCGGCCTCGCGGGCCTCGTCGGCGGTGACGGTGATGAAGGCGTTGACGGTGGGCTGGAGGGCCTCGATGCGGTGAAGGACGGCGTCCACCACCGCGACGGGCGAGACCTCCTTCCCGCGGATCTGCCGGGCGAGCGTCAGGGCGTCGGTCGCGATCATGGCAGGCCCAGTGTAGTCGATTCCCCGCGGCCGGCGCTCCTAGTCCACCAGGTCGCGGCTCACCATGGCATGGATGCCCTTGTTGCCGTCGACGAGCTGCGTCACGCGGAGGTCGCACGCGAGGCTGCAGAAGACGTAGGCCTCCTCCGGCGTCCAGCCCCTCAGCTGCCGGAGCCACACGATCATGTCGCGCAGCGCCTGCTTGGCCGCGTCGTCGAGGTCGGGGTCCATCCCCATCGCGATGTAGTGAGTCGGCGTCACGGCGCGCGGGAACGCCAGCCCCAGGCCCTTGTGCAGCACCAGCTCGAAGGTCCCGGTCAGGCAGGTCTCGAGCGCGGTGAGGCACACCTCGCCGTCGCCCTGGACGGCGTGGCCGTCGCCCGCGGAGAAGTTGGCGCCCGGCACGAACACCGGGAGGAAGAGCGACGTGCCGGGCACGAGTTCCTTGTTGTCGATGTTGCCGCCGAACTCGCGCGGCTCGATGGACGAGATGGTGCCGTACTCGGGGCGCGGCGCCGTCGCGAGGATGCCGAAGAAGGGCCGGAGCGGGAGCGTCGGTCCCCACGGCAGTGTCGCGGTCATCGTCGTGCGGTCGATCGGGACGATGCGGCGCTGGAACGCCGGGAAGTCCTCCGGCAGCGCGCCCTTCAGCGGGCGGATCACGTTCCACCCCCAATCGACCGAGAGCTCGATCGACGCGATGCGCACTTCGAGCGTGTCGCCGGGCTCCGCGCCGCGCACGGCGATCGGCCCCGTGAGGATGTGCGGGCCGAGGACCGGTTTCAGCCGCTCGACGATCTCCCGGTGGTCCGGCCGCATGATCGAGGGATCGGCCACCTCGACCAGACCGCCCGAGACGGTGTCGACCGTGACGGTATCGCCCGAGTCGACCGTCAACCGCGGCGGGATCGTCGCATCGAAGTAGCCCCAGTGGACCGTGTCGGGGGACGGGGCGAGAAAACGGTGAGCGGGCATCAGGGACCTCCTTGGGAGCGTCTCACGGGCCGCCTGCGGAGACGCCGAGATGGTGGTCGAGGATCTCGGCCGCCCCCGACAGCTCCTGGGGCGTGCCGTGGAAGACGAACCGTCCGGAGGCGACGACGTAGATGAAGTCGGCTGGTGCGGGGCTACCGCCTGTACGGCCCCCGCTTCAGGAACTCCTCGGGTGTCCACTTCCAGAACTGGGACACCGCCTCGTAGGTCTTGATCGGCACGTTGGTGAGGACGTCGCCGAGCACCGGATGCTTGATCTTCTGGACCTTCGAGATGTAGACGTTCTGGATCGGGTTGTCGTACTCGTCCATGCGCAGCAGCCCGCGGGGCGCCTTGATCTGCGCCTGACGCATCGCCTTCAGGAAGGCGGCGCGGTCCTCGACCTTGCCGTTGATCGCGTCGATCGCCGTCTTCGTCCACAGGCCCGCGGTGTACGCCGACTCGGCGAACCAGGAGGGCAACCGCTTGTGCTTCCGGCGAACGCGTCCGTGAAGGCCCTGTTCTCCGGCGTGTCCAGGCCCGCCGCGTAGTGCGCCGAGTTGCCGATCAGCCCGATGGCGCGGTCGTCCATCTGCGGCAGCACGTCCTGTTGCATCCAGGAGCCGCCGTGGATCTTGAGCTTCTTGTCCATCCCGAAGTTGAACCAGGCCTCGAACATCCGGATGCGGTCGACGCCCACGATGACCGCCGAGACGCCATCGGTGCCTTGCGGGATCGCCGCGATCGTGGCGCCGTAGTCCCTGGTCCCGAGGGGGTTCCAAAGGGTGTGCGAGAGCCGTTTCTCGTCAATCGCATGGCGCCTCCTCCTCGAGAACATCGGCGTTGCCGTGGCGGTGCCATGCCGCGTCCGGGCGCCGGCGCCGCCCGACGCCGGCCGGCCGCGGGTGGCGGGTCGAGAACTGGGACGTGATCACACCAGGGCTTATACTCGTCGCGTCCGCGGCTTGTCAAGAGCCCGCGCGCGGTGATGAGCCGCAAGACGGAGGAACGCGGTGAGTGAGAACATCCTGCGATTCGGCAGCGACCGCGGCGCCCGGCGCAGCGAGGACGAGCCGCTGCTCACCGGGCGCGGACGTTTCACCGACGACATCGACGTGCCCGGACAGGCGCATGCGGCGTTCGTGCGGGCGCCGGTCGGGCACGCGGGGATCCGCGGGGTGGACGTGTCGAAGGCCAGGACAATGCCCGGCGTGATCGGCGTGTTCACGGGAAGGGACCTCGCCGACGAGGGGCTCGGCGCGATCCTCCCCGTGGCGTCGTTTCCGGGGCGCGGCGGCAAGCCGATGTTCGCCGCGGCGATGCCGCCGCTCGCGGCGGCGCGCGTGCGGTACGTCGGCGAAGCGATCGCGGTCGTCGTGGCGGAGACCCTCGCGCAGGCGCAGGATGCGGTCGAGGCGGTGGTCGCCGACCTCGCGGAGCTGGCGGCCGCGGCGGACGTCGAGCGGGCGATGGCACCGGGCGCGCCGACCATCTGGCCCGAGGCGCCGGACAACGTCGCCTTCGACTGGACGGACGGCGATGCGCCGGCGGTCGAGGCCGCGCTCACGGGGGCCGCCCACGTCGCGCGCGTGCGGCTGCTCGACACGCGCCTGGCCCCCGCGGCGCTGGAGCCGCGCGCCGCCATCGGGCAGTGGGATGCGACGACCGAACGCTATACGCTGATCGCGGGCACGCAGGGCGTCGCGGTGGTGCGCCGATTGCTCGCCGAGGGCGTGTTCAAGGTACCGCCGGAGAAAATCCGCGTGCTCACGTACGACGTCGGCGGCGGCTTCGGCATGAAGGTACAGGCGTACCCGGAGTACGCCGTGGTGCTCTGGGCGGCGCGGCGGGTGGGCCGCCCGGTGAAGTGGCGGGCGACCCGGGTCGAGAGCTTCCTGGCCGACACGCACGGCCGCGACGGCGTGCTCGAGGGCGAGCTTGCTCTGGATGCGCAGGGCCAGTTCCTCGCCCTGCGCGTGCGCACGTTCGTGGGCATCGGCGCCTACGTCTCGACGTACGCGGCCATCTTCGCCACCCACAACACGAAGAACTGTCTCTCCAGCGTGTATGCGCTTCCCGCGATCCAGATCGACGTGAAGATGATCCTCACCAACGCGGCGCCGCTGGGGCCCTACCGGGGCGCTGGCCGCCCGGAGGCGCTCTATCTCATCGAACGCCTGATCGACTCGGCCGCGCAGGCGATGGGCATCGACCGGGTGGAGCTCCGGCGGCGGAACTTCATCCCACCGACTGCCATGCCGTACCGGACGGCGACCGGCCAGGTGTACGACAGCGGGGAGTTCGAGACGGTGATGGGGAGGGCGCTGGCGCTGGCGGACTGGCGGGGCTTCCCGGCGCGGCGCGCGGCGTCGGAGCGAGCGGGCAGGCTGCGAGGCATCGGCCTGTGCTGCTTCCTCGAGGTGGCGGGAGGCATCCTTGACGAGACCGTGGACCTCCGCTTCGAGGACGACGGCCGGGTCACCCTGCGCACCGGCGTGCAGGCGCTCGGGCAGGGACACCTGTCGACCTTCCCGTTGCTCGTCGCGCGAAAGCTCGGCGTGGACGGGAGCGCGGTCCGGCTCATCGAGGGCGACAGCGACGAGGCGCCGGCGGGCACGCCGAGCGTGGCGTCGCGCTCGATGATGATGGCCGGCAGCGCGACCGCGCTCGCCTGCGACGCGGCGATCGAGAAGGGCCGTCGGATCGCCGCACGCCTGTTCGAGGCGGCGCCGTTCGACGTCGAGTTCCGAGACGGCAGGTTCCGCGTGAGCGGGACCGACCGGGAGATCGGGATTTCCGATCTGGCGCGGCGCGCGCGCACGATGTCGGGGATGCCGGAAGATCTCGCGGGTGGACTGGACAGCGCCGCGAAGTTCATCTCGCCGCAGATGAGCTTCCCGAACGGCTGTCACGTCTGCGAGGTCGAGATCGATCCGGCGACCGGCGTGACGACGGTGGTCGGCTACGCGGCGGTGGACGACGTCGGCAACATCGTGCACGCCGTCATCGTCGAGGGCCAGGTTCACGGTGGGATCGCGCAGGGCCTCGGCCAGGTGCTCGGCGAGAGCGTGGTCTACAGCGAAACCG
>JACOVB010000073.1 GCA_016177555.1 Candidatus Rokuibacteriota bacterium | reverse complement strand
CCGCCCACTGCCGCGTCTCCTCGAGGTCGGGGGTGGTGCCCTGGATCACCGAGGCCCAGTTCTGGTTGCCGACGATCACCTGGCCGGTGCCCCGGAGGACGGGCGCCACGGACTGGACGGCCGCCAGCTCGCGGGCGACAGCCCGCGCGTCGCCCTCGGTGATGGTCGGGCGGCTTCCCAGGCCCATCCGGATCCCGCTCGACCAGACGCTGCCCGGCAGGAGGATGATGAGGTTGGAGCCCAGCGCCCGGATCTGCTCGGCCACGCGCTCCTGGGCCCCGGCGCCCACCGAGACCATGGCGATCACGGCGCCGACGCCGATGATGATGCCCAGCATGGTCAGGATGCTCCGCAGAGGGTTGGCGCGGAGCGCTCGCAGCGCAATCCGGGTGCCGACCAGGATGTTCACGCCGCCTCCTCCGCCTCCGGCGGGGGCAGTCGCTTCGCCTCGGCCTCGGCATCGCGCGGGCTCGCGATGCGTTCGTCACGCCCCAGGACGCCGTCTCGGAAGTGCAGGATGCGACCTGCGTACTGGGCGATGTCGGCCTCGTGGGTGACCAGAACGACGGTGATCTTCTCGCGGCGGTTCAGGTCCTGGAGCAGCGCCATGATCTCGACGCTGGTCCGGGTGTCGAGATTCCCGGTGGGCTCGTCGGCGAGAATGAGGGCCGGGCCGTTGACCAGCGCCCGGGCGATGGCGACGCGCTGCTGCTGCCCACCGGAGAGCTGGCTCGGCTGGTGGTGCTCGCGGTCGGCCAGCCCGACGGCCCGGATCGTGCGCCGGGCTCGCTCCCGACGCTCGGCGGCAGGGATCCTTCCGTACATGAGCGGCAGCTCCACGTTCTCGAGGGCGCTGGCCCGGGCCAGGAGGTTGAAGCCCTGGAAGACGAAGCCGACCTTCTGGTTCCGGATGCGCGCGAGCTGGGTGCCGCCGAGGGCGGAGACGTCCTCGCCGTCCAGGAGATAGCCTCCCGAGGTGGGGCTGTCGAGGCAGCCGAGCAGGTTCATGAAGGTGGACTTCCCGGAGCCCGACGGTCCCATGACCGCGACGAGCTCGCCCGCCTCGATGGTCACCGTGACTCCTCGAAGGGCGTGCACCGTCTGGCTGCCCAGCCGATAATCCTTGGTGAGCTTCGCTGTCTCGATGATCGGCATGGCGGCTACAGGCGGGCGCGTGGGACGCCCCCCGGCGACGGTGCCGGTCGCGGGGCGGACCCGCCTGCTCCAGGCGATACCGTCCCGATGATGACGTCCTGGCCTTCCTTGAAGTCGCCCCCACGCACCTCGGTGGCCGTGCCGTCGCTGATGCCGAGCCGCAGCGGGACCGCCCGCGGCTTCCCGTCGGACGCCACGATCCAGACCCGTCCGGCTCGCTCCCCGGCGCCGGCGCGGGCGGGCTGCCCGGAGGGCAGCTGGTCGTAGACGGTCTGCTGCTCGGGAGTCAGGAGGGCCCGGATCTTCTGCCGGCTCTCCTCACGGATGCGCATCGCCGCCGTGCGCCGCTGCTGCTGGGGCACGCGGGCCAGCGCGCGGAACCCGGCGGAGCTCTCCTCGAGAATCGGCTCGAGCCGCTTCTGCTGCTCCTCGGTGAGCTTGAGCTCGCGGACCAGCCGCTCCCGGGTCTGCTCGATCGTGGGGAAGCCTCCCCCCTGCGGCGACGGACCGCTCCCCGGAGTTCCCGGTGCCCCCGCGGGGGCGGCCGGTGCCTCCTCCCCCGGGGGCCGGAAGCGGAGCGCCGCGTTGGGGACCTTGAGGACATTGGGTCGGGAGTCGACGACGATGCGGACATTGGCTGTCATGCCGGGCAGGAGCTTCTGCTCCGGATTGTCCACGGCGACGACCACGTTGTAGGTGACGACGTTGGCGACGGGCCGGGGGGCCTTCCGGATCTGGATCACCTGGCCGGAGAAGGTCTCGGTGGGGAAGGAGTCCACGGTGAAGGTGACGGGCTGGCCCACCTGCGTCCTGCCGATGTCGGCCTCGTCCACGTTGGTGTCCACCTGCATCTTGGTGAGGTCCTGGGCGATGTTGAAGAGCGTGGGGGCGGACAGGCTCGCGGCCACGGTCTGTCCCACATCCACGTTGCGCGCGACCACTACCCCGTCCACGGGCGAGCGGATGGACGTGTACTCGAGATCCACCTGGGTTTGCTGGAGCCCCGCGCGCTTCTGGCGGACCGTGGCTTCCGCCGTCTTCTGCTGGGCCTCCGCCACGCGGAGCTGGGCCTCCGCCGCGCGGATGCCCGAGGCCACCGCCTGCTCCTGGGCCCGGGCCGAGTCGAGCTGGGCTGCCGCCGCGTCGTGCACCGCCTGGGCCGTGTCCAGCTCGCTGCGGGCGATGAGCTCCCGCTTGAAGAGGTCGCGCTTCCTGTCGAGATCGCGCCTGGCGTCGAGCAGGGTGACGTCCGCCTTGGCCGTCTGGGCCCTGGCCGAGGCCAGCGCCGCCCGGGCGTTGTCGACGTCGGCACGGGCCCGCTCCACCTGGGCCCGCTGGTTCAGCACGTTCGACTCCGACGCCTCCATGTCGGCGCGGGCCTGGCTGACCTTGGCCTCGAAGATGGAGGGATCGATGCGGGCGATGAGCTGGTTACGCTTCACCTGCGAGTTGAAGTCGACGAACAGCTCCTTGATCTGGCCCGAGACCTGGGAGCCCACCTGGACCGTGGTCACGGGATTGAGGCTCCCCGTCGCCGACACGGCGGCGACGAGATCGCCCCGGCTGACGGCGGCGGTCCGGAATCGCGGGGCGCTGCCGCCGCTCTGAGAATAGAGGTAGGCCCCGGTGATCCCCCCGGCGACGACGAGGATGACGAGGGCCAGGACGAGCCGACGCTTCATGGCTGTGAGACGCCCTGGGGCGCGCGCATATTCTTACCGGCGGCCCAGCGCACGCTCGAGTCGGGCGATGGAGATCCGGTAATCGGTGAGCGCCTGCGCCTCGACCGACTGGGCGCGGGTGAGCGCCAGCTGGGCGTCGGTGAGCTCGATGATGGTCCCGACGCCGGCGTCGAAGCGCCCCTGGCCCAGCCGGAAGTTCTCCTGGGCGGACTCCACGGCCTTCGCGGCCGCCCCGATGCGCTCCTCCGCCTCGATGAGGCTCACGTGGCCCTGCTCCACCTGCTGCCAGATCTGCAGCTCGGTGTCGCGCACGGCGGCCTGGGCGGCCTGAAGGTTGGCCTTCTCCTCCTTGTACCGGGCGATCTTGTTGCCCCCGTCAAAGATGGACCAGCGGAGCTCGAGCCCGATCTGCCAGTCCCTGGTCTCCGTGCTGCTCACGCCGCCGCTCTGAACCGAGCTCGAGCCCTGGAAGTCGGTGTCGGTGCGGCCCGCGCCGACCGAGCCCACCCCGAGGAGGTTGGGGAAGAAGTCGCGGTACGTCTGGCGTACGCGGGCCTCCGCGCCGAGGGCGCGGAGCTTGGCCTGCCGGTACTCGGCCCGGCGGTTGAGGGCCTCGGCCACGAGGCGCTCGCGGTCGAGCTCGAACACCTCGTAGGCGAGGATGTCCTTGACGCGCGTGGGGGCGTTGATCGCGATGCCCATGGCGGTGTTGAGGGCGATGCGCGCCAGGCTCACCGCGTTCTGCGAGCGAATGAGGTCCAGCCGGGCGTTGGCGACGTCCACCTCCGCGCGGGTCACATCGAACTTGGGCCGCGTCCCCACCTCGAAGAAACCGCGCGCGCTCCGCAGGTTCAGCTCGGCGCGGTCCACGGCCTGGGCGTTGACCACCACGAGGCGGGCCGCGAAGAGCTGGTTGAAGTAGTTCTCCTTCACGGCGAGGACGATGAGGTCCCTCTGCAGATCGACCTGCTCCCGCGCGGTCTCGGAGGCGGCCTTGGCGGCGTCGGTCGCGGCCAGGTTGCGCCCGAAGTCGTACAGGAGCTGCGACACCGAGAGGCGCCCGGTGCCCGGGGTGGGGGCGGTCAGCGTGCTGCTGCTGGAGGAGCCCGTCGAGCTGAGAAGGCGCGAGCTCGCGTCGGTCCGGTTGATCGTGCCGAGCAGGCTCAGCTGAGGCAGCATCGCCGAGAAGGCCTGGGCGACGCGCTGCTGGGCGGCCACGTACTCGCCGAACCGCTGGAGGATCGCCGGGGCGTTGTCGAGCGCCATTGCGACGGCCTCGTCGAGCGTGAGCGCCCGCTCCGTGATCTGCGACGGGATGACGAACGGCCGGAGCCCGGCCGGGGCTGGCAGCGGCTCCCTGGGCTCGATGCGGCGAGCATGGGTTCGGAAGGCAGTCATGCGATCTCTCCTTGCGGGGCCAGTGACGCGGAGGCGTCCGCGACACGGCGCGGGAAGCGCGCCTCCAGCATAACGTAAAGCGTCGGGATGAGGATGAGCGTGAGCACGGTGGAGACGGCCAGGCCTCCGATGACGGCGCGGGCCAGGGGAGCGTTCGCCTCGCTCCCCACGTCGATGCCGAGCGCCATGGGGAAGAGCCCCACCAGCGTCGTGAGCGCGGTCATGAGGATGGGGCGGAGGCGCGTGCGGCCCGCGCTGACGACGGCGTCGCTGAGCTCCTGGCCCTGGCGCCGCAGCTCGTTGATGTACTCCACCAGCAGCACCCCGTTGGAGACGACGATGCCCACCATCATGATGATCCCCATGAACGACGTGACGTTGAGCGTGGTGTTCGTCAGGAAGAGCGCCCAGATGACGCCGATCATCCCGAGCGGCACCGAGAACATGATGATGAAGGGATCCAGCAGCGACCGGAACTGGGAGGCCATGACCACCCCCACCACGATCAGAAACCCCAGGAGCACCAGGCCGAGCTTGTAGCGTCTCAACCCGCGCATGGGACCCCCCGGGGAGTGGATCGATAGGCGCAGGTGGCGGCGGGCCGCCGGTGGGGTGGACCTGGGGGAAGGCGACGGCTCATGGGGCTCCGGTGACCATAGAACTGCATTCTAGCCACACTTGCGCCCCAGGCAAACCCTCAAGTTCTAGGGGAAAATGGCCGGGGACCCCTGGGGCGGTGTGCTAGGCTTCAGACGATGCCCCCTGTGGTGGGCTGAGGAGCCCCCTGATGGAAACTCCCCTGGTGTCGGAAAACCGGCCGGCCAAGACCGGCCGCTGGAGCGAGGCCGCCCTCCGGGTGCTGCGCGAGCGCTACCTCTCCCGGGAGAAGGGCGAGGTCGTGGAGACGCCGGAGGAGATGTGCTTTCGCGTCGCGCGCGCCATCGCCGCCGCCGAGGAGCGCTTCGGGCGGAGCCCCGCCGCCATCCACGAGGTGGCCGCAGCCTTCTACGACGTCATGGTGGAGGGCTCCTTCCTGCCCAACTCCCCGACCCTGATGAACGCCGGCAAGGGGAATCAGCTCCAGTATTCCGCCTGCTACGTGCTGCCCGTCGGCGACTCCATGCAGGAGATCTTCGACTCCGTGAAGGCCGCCGCCATCATCCACCAATCCGGAGGAGGTACTGGATTCGCGTTTTCGCGGCTCAGGCCGAGGAACGATTTCGTGCGCTCCACGGGGGGGCGAGCCTCGGGCCCCGTGTCCTTCCTCCGCGTCTTCAACGCGGCAACTGAAGCGGTCAAGCAAGGGGGGGCGCGCCGCGGCGCGAACATGGGGATTCTCCGCGTGGATCATCCCGACATCCTCGAGTTCGTGGAGTGCAAGCTCGAGGGCGGCGTCACCAACTTCAACATCTCGGTGGCGGCCACCGATGCGTTCATGGAGGCCCTGGCGCGGGGCGCGGACTACGAGCTGATCAACCCGCGCACGGGGCTCCGCACGGGGCGGCTGTCGGCGCGCGAGGTCTTCGACCGGATCGTGCGGGCCGCGTGGCGCACGGGCGATCCGGGCATGATCTTCCCCTCGGGTCCGTGAACGTCTCGAGGCTCGTCCGCGAGACGGCGCCGGACCGGTGGAGCATCGACTGGGAGGAGCTCGAGCGCGTGGTGCGTCTCGGGGTGCGCTTCCTGGACGACGTGATCGAGGTGAACCCGTATCCGCTGCCGCAGATCGACGCCATGGTGAAGGCCACCCGGCGCATCGGGCTCGGCATCATGGGCTGGGCGGACCTGCTCTTCATCCTCGGTGTTCCCTACGACAGCCAGGCCGCGCTGGATCTGGCCGAGCGCCTGATGGCCTTCGTCACCGAGAAGGCGCATGACCAGTCCTGCCGTCTGGCGGATGAGCGCGGGCCGTTCCCGAACTGGAGCCGCTCGATGTATCGCACCGGCCGTCCGATGCGGAACGCGACGGTGACGGCCATCGCCCCCACCGGCACCATCTCGATGCTCGCCGGATGCTCGTCGGGCATCGAGCCGGTGTTCGCGCTGGCCTTCGAGCACCGCGTGAAGGGCGCCGACGGCGACCGGGTGCTGCCCTTCGTCAGCGAGACGTTCGAGCGACTGGCGCGGGTGCGCGGGTTCCACTCCGAGGCGCTCATGGCGGAGGTCGCGCGTCGGGGCTCGATCCAGGGCATCCCGGGGGTGGACGAGGGGGCGCGGAGCCTCTTCAAGATCGCCCACGAGATCGACTACCGCTGGCACGTGCGCCATCAGGCCGCATTCCAGCGGCACACCGACAACGGCGTGTCGAAGACGATCAACGTGCCCCAGGACGCGACGGAGGACGAGGTGGCCCGGGCCTATCTCCTGGCCTGGGAGGAGGGTTGCCTCGGCATCACGGTGTTCCGCGACGGGTGCAAGGGGGCACAGGTGCTCAACATCGGGGTGGGCGTGGGTGCCGGCGACGAGGCGGACCCGTCGGTATTCGGGGAGCGCGTGGTCAAGCCGCGGCCCCACAGCCTGGCCGGGCACACCTACCGGATGGAGACGCCCATCGGGACGGCGTTCGTCACCGTCAACGACACGGAGCGCGGCGAGCCCTTCGAGGTGTTCGTTCAGGTGGGCAAGGCGGGGTCCGACACCATGGCGGTGGCCGAGGCCCTGGGACGGCTGGTCTCGCTCGTCTTGCGGCTGCCGTCTCCGCTGTCGGCGCGGCGCCGGCTGGAGGAGGTCATCAGCCAGCTCTCCCGCATCGGCGGCGGCCAGCCCACGGGCTTCGGCGCTTCCAAGGTGCTCTCCCTTCCCGACGCGCTCGCGCGGGTCCTGGGCGGGCATATCGGCTACGGGGCCGGGCAGGGAGGCGGGTCGGCTGCCACCGGGCGCCCGTCCCTGCGGCAGGTCGGCGATCTGTGCCGGGAGTGCGGCCAGGCCATGCTTATCTACGAGGAAGGCTGCAAGAAGTGTCTCTCTTGCGGCTTCAACGAATGCTAGCGGCGGCGAGGCACGACCGGCGACGGCGGAAAGGGCTTGACCGCGAAAGCGGTGGCGGTGTTTAATGGCCGCGGTTGTGAAGCCAGTCACACGAGCCGCGGGCTCGAACTCAGGGAGGAAATCGATGAGGAGATGCGTGAGATTCGGCGTCGTTGCCCTCGCCCTGGTCATGGGGCTCGCCATCAGCACCGGGGCCTGGGCCCAGACGCCCTGGGCCGCACCCGATGCCGAGAAGGGCAAGAAGAACCCGGTTGCGGCGGGGAAAAAGGCGGTGGAGCAGGGCGAGAAGGTGGCGAAGGTGAACTGCGCCTCGTGCCATGGCGCCAAGGGCAAAGGCGATGGGGCGGCCGCCGCGGCGCTCACCCCGAAGCCTGCGGACTGGACCGGCAAGAAGGTGCAAGACGAGACCGATGGCTCTTTGTTCTGGAAGATCTCGACGGGCAGGGGTGCCATGCCGCCCTGGAAGCATTTGCCGGAGAATGATCGCTGGGCCCTGGTCCACTACCTTCGCTCCCTCAAGGGGAAGTAGCCCTCATTCACCGCTTCCGTGCCGGGCACGTCCTTCTCGGGAAGCCGACAGGGACGTGCCCGATCGTTTGTCTGCCTGGTCACTTCGCAGTTCTGCCGCCGAGCCGGAGTTGCTGCCCAAGGCGCGTGGCTGGGGGCTGTCGGCCCAGGCCGAGCGTCGG
>JACOVB010000064.1 GCA_016177555.1 Candidatus Rokuibacteriota bacterium | reverse complement strand
GTGGCTGGCGGAAGCCGGGATGAAGGTGGCCGGCTCCCCCCGTGAGGTCGCCGAGGCCGGCGAGGTCGTCTTCAGCATGGTCACCGACACGAAGGCGCTGGCCGCGGTGACCGGGGGCGCCGACGGCATCCTCACGGGGCTGCGCCCGGGCGCGGTGTACGTGGAGATGAGCACGGTGAGCCCCGAGGCCATCCGCGCGCTGGGGGCGCAAGTCGCCGCCCGCGGCGCGGAGATGCTGGACGCCCCCGTCTCCGGCAGCGTCGCGACCCTCGAGCAGGGCCAGCTCTCCTTCATGGTCGGGGGCGAGCCGGCGGTGCTCGACCGCGTGCGCCCGTATCTCGCGGCCATCGGCCCCACCATCACCCACGTGGGCGCCCTCGGGCTGGCCGTCACGATGAAGATCGCCACCAACCTGGGGCTCGCGGTGCAGATGGCGGCGTTCAGCGAGGCCGTGCTGCTGGCCGAGAAGGCCGGCATCGCGCGCGAGCGGGCCGTGGAGGTGCTGCTCCGGAGCGTGATCGCCTCGCCGATGGTCAAGTATCGCGGCCCATTCGTTCTCGGCATGCCCGCCGAGGCGTGGTTCGACGTGGGCATGATGCAGAAGGACCTGGGGCTCGCGCTCGATCTCGGGCGGCGGCTGGGCGTGCCGCTGCCCACGACCGCGCTCACCGGGGAGATGCTCACCGCCGCGCAGGGCCTCGGCCTCGGCCGCCACGATTTCGCGGTGGTCTTCGACGTGCTGGCTCACCTCAGCGGCTCACGCCCGAGCCCAAAACCGACGACGGAGGACCAGACATGACGCTGCCGACCTACGGGACCATGAGCGTGGACTGGGAAGAGCGCGTGAACTTCGACCGGCTGCGGAGCGAGCGCCTCGCCCGCGTGCGGGGGGCGCTTGACCGATCGGAGCTGGGCGGCCTCCTCTGCTTCGACATGTACAATATCCGCTACATCACCAGCACCACCATCGGCGAGTGGGCCCGCGACAAGCTCTCGCGCTTCACGCTCCTGCCGCGGGGCGACGAGCCCATCATGTGGGACTTCGGGTCGGCGGCCCGCCACCACCAGCTCCACTGCCCGTGGCTCGGCGACCGCTCGCGCGCGGGCATCTCGCTCCTGCGCGGCGCCATGACGCCCGAGATGGGACGGGCCGAGGACCTGGCGCGGAAGATCAAGCGGGAGCTGGAGGCGCGGGGGCTCCACCGCGAGCCGCTCGGCGTGGATGTGATCGAGCTGCCGATCCTGGAGGCGCTGCAGAAGGAGGGGATCCGCGTCGTGGACGGCCAGCAGCTCATGCAGACGGCGCGGCGGATCAAGACGCGGGATGAGATCATCCTGCTCAACACGTCGGCCATGATGGTGGACGCCGCCTACGAGGAGCTCTACCGCGCCCTCAAGCCGGGGATCCGCGAGAACGAGCTGGTGGGCATCGCCGCCAAGACGCTCTACGACCTCGGCTCCGAAGATGTCGAGGCCGTCAACGCCATCGCCGGAGAGCGCTGCAACCCGCACCCGCACGTCTTCTCGGATCGCGTGCTGCGGCCGGGCGACCCCGCGTACTTCGACATCCTGCACTCCTACATGGGCTACCGCACGTGCTACTACCGTACGTTCGCCGTGGGGAGCGCCTCGCCCGCCATGGTGGACGCCTACAAGCGCTGCCGCGATCTGCTGGACACGGCGATCGCCATGGTCAAGCCCGGCGTCACCACGGCGGACATCGCCGCCACGTGGCCCCGCGCCCAGGAGTTCGGGTTCCCGGACGAGGAGGCCTGCTTCGGGCTGCAGTACGGGCATGGGGTTGGCCTGTCCATCTGGGAGCAGCCCGTCATGAGCCGCCTCGTTTCCCTCGATCACCCCGTGGCGCTCGAGGCCGGCATGGTCTTCGCGCTGGAGAACTTCTGGCCCGCCTCCGACGGCTGGTCGGCCGCGCGCATCGAGGAGGAAATCCTGGTCACGGAGACGGGGCACGAGGTGCTCACGCGCTTCCCCGCCGAGACCCTGATCGTGGCGGGCACGCGCTACTGGACTTCGACGGGCCCGCTGCCGGGGACGCGCGAGCTGGACCCGACCCAGGCGCCGAAGCCGCGCCCCGGCTTCCTCTGATCGGGGCGGGCGCGGGGAGGAGCATCATGTTCGAGCCCGATCAGCGGGTGACCGTGGATCTCTCGGGGCTCATCGTCCAGGGCGTGGCCTTCAGCCAGAACGTCCAGAAGGCCCTCGGCACCATCGTGCGGCAGGTCTCGGCCGACCCGCCGGTCTATCTCGTGGACCTCGTGTTCAGCTTCAAGGGCATCAAGCGGGTCGAGGTGCCCGAGGCGCGGATCCACACGTGACCCCCCGGCCCTCGCAATCCCCGCGCCCTTCGTGTACACTTCGCATGTTCTGTCTGGTCGAAGCCGATCGGACGCATTGGCCTTCACGCGGCAGTATCACCACCAGGAGTTGACGATGCACGCGTGCCCACCTCGTCGGATCGCTCCCGCGACGCATCCATGACCGCCCGCGCCAACTACGGATTCGAGCGCCGCCGGAGGGATCAGCTGCGGCGCGCGAAGCAAGACGCGAAGCGCCAGCGCAAGACCGAGCGCACCGAAGCCGGCCAGACGGGGCCGGAGATGGGGGAGGCGCCCGAGGCCGTGGTGCCGCAGGGGGTCTGGGAGTGGTTCTCGCCGAGCCGGAGCCGGACCGTCACCAGCCCGACAGGGAGTCGCCCCGATCCGGCAGAGCCCGACGACTGGATCCTGCTGACCGAGGCGGCCGCGGAGAACGCCCCCGAGTCGTAGCAGGCCGCTGAACAGGGGCCCATCTGCGGAGGTGTGGCGCCCACGGCCGCACGCTCAACGTAAAGAGAGTACGTGGCGCGGGCGGCCGGCGCGCCCCCGGGTGCTACTGGGGGAGCTTGGCGGTCGCGCCGATGATGCCGATCAGCCGCAGCGCCGCCCCGAAGCGGATCACCACCCAGGACGGATCGAACTCGAAGCGCCCCACGCTGAACTTCGGCGCTCGCGGGAAGGCATGGTGGTTGTTGTGCAGGCTCTCCCCCCCGGTGAACCACGCGAGCACCCGCAGGTTGTAGGCGGTGTTGGCGAAGTTCTGGGCGCCGCGCCAGTGGCTGAGGCCGTTGATCGATGGGGCGATCACCCCGACGTACAGGACGGCGTGCAGCAGGCCGGCGATGATCCCCGACCAGAAGCCCAGCATCAGGCACAGGGCCGCCGTCCCGAGGATCGGCCCCATCCAGCCCCATTCGAAGACGTAGCGGTCCCAGCCGTCCCGGGCGATGTCCGGCGCGAACTTCTTCACGGTCTCGCGATTGCGCGCCTCGCGAGCGTAGTAGTAGGCGTTGAAGAGCTGCACCTTCCAGAAGCCGTGGACGAGGGGGCTGTGGGGATCGCCCTCGCGGTCCGTGAAGGTGTGATGCTTGCGGTGCACGGCCACCCACTCCCGGGAGCTCTGGCCGGTGGTGATCCACAGGAGCGCGCGGCACCCCCAGTCCGCCAGCGGGTGCAGCACGAGCGCGCGGTGGGCGAGCGTCCGGTGGAGATAGATCGATGTGGCGAAGACCGTCGCCTGGGTGATGGCAACGGCGACCAGCAGGACGATCGCGGCGTGAATGAGCACGGTGACCCCTGTTCGTGTGGGTGCGCGTCCGGGCGGGCGCCAGGCTCAAGAGCCAGCGCGTGTGAGCTGCTGGGAGTATACACCAAGGCGGGGCGAGCCCCTCGCCGCTGGAGGGCCTCTCTGGGGCGGAGGGTGTCGCAGGCCGCTGAACGACTCAGCCCGAGTCCACCTGCAGGGGATGCTTCAGCTTGCCGCCGGGCCTCAGGTTGAGCACCGCCTCCGGGAAGACCTCGGCGAGC
>JACOVB010000112.1 GCA_016177555.1 Candidatus Rokuibacteriota bacterium | reverse complement strand
AGGTGCTGCCGGCCACGCTGCATCGGCGGACCCAGAACAAGAAGCTCGCCCAGAAGAACATCACCATCGTCGGCGACCCCGGAGACCCGGAGGACGGGCGCGAGTTCCGGTTCACCATCGGGCGTCCCTCGCGGTGGCGCGACTTTCACGTGCTCGTCGTGGCGCGGGTGGACGACCTGCCGGGGCTCGAGGTCGCCGTGGCGCCGGAGGCGGGAGCGGTCGAGCTGCTGCCGGAGCTGAGCGACGTGGTCGCCCCGGCGGGGGGCGAGGGCCTCCCGCCGTCGGAGCGGCTCCACCCGGCTCCCGGCACGGCCCGTGCCGGCGAGCGCGCGGGGGGGCGGCTCTACGTCCCGCCGGGCACGTGGTTCGCCTACGCCGGGGGCGTGGACGCGAGGGTATCGAGTACCACGTGCTCCCACCCTGGTTCCGGACGGCGATCCGGATCCCCCCGGTGCGCGAGCGCGCCTTCCAGGTCGTCCGCGCGCGCATCCGCGTGGCCGGGCCGGCCGCACCCTTGGCCGAGAGCGCAGCCCGTGTACGCTTCCTGGAGTACGACCCCCGGGGAGCGCTGGTCGGAGGGGTCGACTATGTAATCACGGGGTGACGCGGCTCGATCCGGCCCCGCCCTGGCGACAGGCGGCCCGGACGGGCAGTCCCTCGTGGGCGGCGGCGTTTCGCGCCCGACGGCAATGAGCGCTCAGGAAAGGAGACAGAACCATGGATCGCGAAGACCCGGCAAAGTCACCCACCGAGAAACCGACCACGACGCACTTCCTCCTCTTCAAGTACACGGAGACCGGCCTCAACGTGGTCGGAGACCAGGCGCGGCGCGCCCGGCGCGCCTTCGAGCTCGTGCGCGCGAGCGACGGGACCTGCTCGTTCTATCTGACCATCGGCGGCTGCTACGATATGGTCAGCGTGGTCACCGGGCTCGACGAGGTCGGCATCGCGCGGCTCGTCCTGGCGATTGACACCCTCGGAGCCGTCCGGACAACCGTGCTCACGGGCCTGCGTTTCCGCGCGGACCAGTGGGCGTATTTCCTCGGCACGCTGCCGGCGCCGTACGATCCTAGTAAAGAGCCCTGATCTCGGCCTCGGCGCGTTTCTCCCCGGCCCGGCTGTCGATAGCCCGGAACAGCTCGGCCGCGGAGGCCAGGGAGGTCCGGGCGGCGGGCAGATCGCCGATGCGCCGGCTCAGGAGCCCGAGGCCCAGCCAGCAGGCGGCCTCGAGCGGACGCATCTGGCGGGGGCCGGCGAGCGCGAGCGCTCGACGGTAGTGCCCGCGCGCCTCGTCGGGGTCGGCGAGGTCGCTCTCCAGAGCGATATCCCCGAGGAGCCGGTGGACATGGGCCTCGTGCCCGCGCTCCGTGTGGAGGTGCGCGAGCTCGAGAGCCTGCCGGGCCAGCCGGCTCGCTTCCTCGTGGTGTCCGGCCTTGAGCTGGATCTCTCCGAGCCAGGCGAGCCGGAGCGAGTGGCGGAAGGTCGCCTTCATCGCGGCCGACTCCGCCGCCGCCTCCATGAGGAGCGCGAGTCCTTCGGGCACGCGGCCGGCGAGGCCGTAGGCGTAGCCGAGCGCCGAGGCCAGCCCCACGAGCCAGCTGCGGATGCCATGGAGCCGGCATAGCTCGAGCCCGTGCTCGAGCGGCGGCAGAGCCTCCACGAGGTCCCATCGCCTGAGGTGCACGAGGCCCGCGCCCAGCTCCGCGCTGGCCTGGCTCCACGGGTCGTCCAGGGCATTGGCGATCTCGATCGCCTCACGGGCGGCGCCGAGTCCCGCCGAGAACTCCCCGACTTCCCCGAGACTCAGGGCCAGATAGGTGCGGGCCCCGACCGCCGGCAGGGCTGCCAGGCCGAAGCGCTCCAGCCGGAAGCGGCCCTCGAGCAGCTCGACGGTCCGCCGGAGCGAGTCGATGGCTCGCCGGTACTCGCCAAGGGCGAAGTGGGTCCACCCGAGGCCGAGATGCGCCACCGCCTCGAGCGGGACGTCGCCGAGACGCCGGGCGAGGGCCAGCGCTCGCTGGCCCGAGGCCCCCGCTCCGTCGGGATCTCCGGCCGTCCAGAGCTGGATGGTCTCGTAGCAGGCCAGCCACCCCGCCCGGCGCGGATCGCCCAGGCTCTGGGCGAGCGCGGCGGCCTCCTTTAGTGTCCCGAGCACCCGCTGGTGCTCGCCGAGGGCCAGGAGCGAGTGGCGGAGCTCGAATCGGAGATCGATCGCTTCCTCCCGGAGCTCAACGCTGTCGGGGAGGTGGCCGAGCGCCGCGAGCGCCTGCTCCAGGTAGGCCACGGCCTGGCCATGCGCCGACCGGGCGAAGGCCCGCGCGCCGGCCTGGCGACAGTAGGTGAGCGCCTTCCCCCAAACCTCGCCGCGGAGGGCATGGGTGGCGATCCGCTCGGCCTGGTCGGCCAGGTGATCTGCGTAGAGCGCCTCGCTGGCCTCCACGATCCTGGCGTGCAGCGCACGCCGCTGCTCACGGAGCAAGCCCCCGTAGGCCACCTGGTAGGTGAGGCCGTGCCTGAAGGTGTACTCCACGTGGGGAAAGAGGCTTGCCTCGTAGAGGAACTCGGCGGCCTGCAGGTGCGCGAGCGCCGCGCGCAGCGGCTCCTCGGGGAGGCCGGCGACGGCCTGGAGGAGTGCGAGCGGCACGTCCTCGCCGATGACCGAGGCGAGCTGAAGGACGCTCTTCTCCACGGGCGGCAGGCGGTCGATCCGGGCGGCCAGGATGGCCTGCACCGTCGCGGGCACCTCGATCTGCTCCACGGGCTGGGTCAGGTGGTACGCGCCGCGCGTGCCGACCAGCGCGCCCGTCTCGACGAGCGTGCGCACGCTCTCTTCCAGGAAGAGCGGGTTGCCGCCGGTACGGTCGGTGAGCACCCGCTTCACGAGGTCGAGCGTCGGGTCGACGCCAAGTAGGTGTTCGAGCAGCTCGCCGGCGCCCCGCGAGGACAGCGTGTCCAGCCGCAGCTGCGTCAGCCAGCTCTTGCTGCCCCACTCGTGCCGGTACTCGGGCCGGTAGTTGACGAGCAGCAGGACTCGCGCCCTGGGCAGGCTCTCGACCAGGCCGTCGAGGAAGGCCCGGGTCTCGCCGTCGATCCAGTGGAGATCCTCGAAGACGAGCAGGACGGGCTGGACCTGGCTCTCGCGGAGCAGCAGCCGCCTGACGGCGTCCTGGGTGCGCCGCCGGCGCTGGGCGGATTCGAGCGCCTGCCAGGCCGCGTCCTCGACGAGCACGCCGAGGAGGGCGAGGAAGGCCGGCAGGGTCGGCTCGAGCGCGCGGTCAAGGGCGAGGATCTTGCCGATGAGCTTCTCGCGGATCTCGCGGTGGTCGTCGCCATCCTGCACGCGGAAGTAGGCCTTGAGGAGGTCGATGACGGGGAGGTACGGTGTCGCCTCCCCGTAGGAGACGGAGTGGCTCTCGAGGAGGAGCCACCCTG
>JACOVB010000111.1 GCA_016177555.1 Candidatus Rokuibacteriota bacterium | reverse complement strand
GGCTCAAGCCGGGCCTGCGCTACGCGCTCCTCTGCGGCGATGGCGAGCCGGTCCTCTTCGAGCAGGGCGACATCGGCTTCCAGATCCAGCGGCACGCGCCGTGGATCCCGGAGGCGAACATCCGCTGGTCGTACGCCTGGATCAAGGGGGCGGCCGGCCCCGCCTCGCGGCAACAGGTGAAGAAGTTTACCGACGCGATCGTCAAGGAGATGAAGCGCTTCGGCGTCGCCGACCAGACGCTCGGCGTGGACTTCATCGACATCAACATGCTCCAGGCGTTCCAGGAGGCGAAGCTCACGTGGGCCGACGGCATGACGCCCATGATGGAGGCCCGCGCCATCAAGAACGTGGACGAGCAGGAGTGCCTGCGCATCGTGGGAGCCATCGGCGATGCCGCCCACTGGGAGACGATGCGCTACCTCAAGCCGGGGCTCACCGAGAACCAGGTGACGGCGCACATCATGGAGTTCCTGTACGCCATCCCGGGCATGGAGGACGTGGAGGACGTCATCGTCTCCTCGGGCCCCAACACCTGGCCCAACTGGCGGAACTTCTCGGACCGCATCATCAGGCCCGGCGAGATCGTCTTCATGGACCTGGCGGCGCTCACCTGGAACGGCTACAAGTCCTGCTACTACCGCACCTACTGCGTGGGCAAGAAGCCCAGCCAGGAGCAGAAGGACTACTACGCCACGGCCCTCAAGTGGCTCTATGACTCCATCAACACCGTGCGGCCGGGCGTCACCACGCGCGACATCGCCCTCAAGTGGCCCTCGGCCAAGGAGGCGTGGGGCTACGAGGAAGAGGACCAGGCCGCGGCGAACCTCTGGGGGCACGGGCTCGGCCTGGCCCAGTACGACCAGCCGGTGATCTCCCGCATCTGGTCGCTGGACCACCCGCTGGAGATCAGGCCCGGGATGGTCTTCGCGCTCGAGACCCAGCACGGCAAGAAGTACGAGTGGGGTGTGCGGATCGAGGAGATGCTCATCGTGCACGAGGACCGGACCGAGCTCATCTCCAGCTTCCCGGTGGAGGAGATCACGCTGGTCGATTGACGATGGACCCCGCCGTCATCCCGCTCGCTGACGCCGCGGCGCTGGACGCCGACCGCGTCGGGCCCAAGGCCGCGCGCCTGGCGCGGCTCCGCCGGGCCGGGCTGCCCGTCCCCGACGGGACCTGCGTGGACGCGCGCGCGTACCGCGAAGCCCTCGTCGCGGGCGGCGTGGCGGAGGCGGCGCGCGAGTTCGTGCGGGCCGAGCGGCCAGAGGGGCGTCGTCTGGCGCTGGCCGTCAGGCTCGGCCTGACGCGCACCGCCCTCCCCGCCCCGCTCACGGCGGCGCTCCTGTCGGCGTGGCGCGATCTCGGCGCCGGCCCCGGCGCGCCCGTCGCCGTACGCTCCTCGGCGCTGCTCGAGGACACCCCCGAGACCTCCTTCGCCGGGCAGTTCGAGACCTTTCTCGGCGTGGACAGCGAGGCCGACCTCATGACGGCCGTGCGCGCCTGCTGGGCCGCGCTCTGGGCGACCCGGGCGCTGCGCTACATGCACCCCCACGGCGTGGATCCTGCGGCCACCGCCATGGCCGTCCTCGTCCAGCGTCTGGTCCCGGCGCGGGCCGCCGGGGGGGCGCTCTCGCTCACCCCCGAGGGGGGCATGCTGATCACGGGCACCTGGGGGCTCGGCTCGGCCATCGCCCAGGGCGAGGTGGTCCCCGACCGCTTCCGCCTCGATCGCGCGGGCCGCATCGAGAGCGTGGAGCCCGGCAGGAAGGACCGGCTCGTGCGCGTCGCGCCCGGGACCGGCCCGAGACCCGAGGCCGTGGCGCCGGGCCTCGAGGCGGCGCCGTGCCTCGAGGAGGCGCAGGCCGTGGCGCTGGGCCGCATGGTGCTGGCCGCCGAGGAGGCCTTCGGCACCCCGGTCGAGGTGGAGTGGGCGCTGGGCCAGCATGGTCCCGAGATCCTCCAGGCCCGCCCGCTCCGCACTGGGCCCGCCGTGGTGCCCGACGAGCTGTGGCTGCGTCACCCGGGGCTTACCGGCCACCCGGCGGGGATGGGCTGGGGAGAGGGCCCGGCCTGCGTCGTGGACCACGAGCACGAGCTCGAGCGGGTCAGGCTGGGAGACGTCCTCGTCACGCAGGTCGCGGGACCCGCCCTCACCGCGGTGCTCCCGCGCGTGGCCGGCGTGGTCGCCGAGCTGGGGGGCAGCACCTCGCATCTGGCCGCGCTGGCGCGCGAGCGGGGCATCCCGGCCGTCCTCGGCGTGCCCGAGGCCACGCGCCGCATCCCCGACGGGGCCCTGGTGGCCGTGGACGGCGTCACCGGCGTTGTCCGCTGGATGAGCTGAGCGGCCCGCGCGGCCTCCACGCTGAGATCAGTTCCGACAAGGAGATGGCGCCGATGGAGCGGATGTTCGTGCAGACGCAGGAGCAGCGGGCGATGCTGGAGACCGTGCGCCGGTTCGTGGAGGAGGTGGTGCGGCCGCGGGCGGCGGAGCTGGACGCCCGCCGGGATCCCGCGGAGAGCTACGCCTGGGAGATCGTCGAGCGGGCGCATGCCGTCGGCATCCGCACCATGACGCTCGGCCGCGAATACGGCGGCCTCGGCGCCGATGCGCTGACCACGGCCATGGTCATCGAGGAGCTGGGCCGGGGCGATCTCGGGGTGTCCGTGATCTTCGCGCAGACGCTGAAGATCGCCCAGATCATGCAGAAGGCGCTCAGCGCCGAGCAGCGGGCGCGCGTGCTGCCGGGCTTCGCCACCGATCCCCGCGGCATGCTCGCCATCGGCATCACCGAGCCCGACGTCTCCTCCGACTACCTGGTGCCGCATCCCAGGCCCTTCGGCACCGCCGCCGTCAAGGCCCCCGGGGGCTTCGTCCTGAACGGCCTCAAGCACTTCATCTCCAACGGCAACCGGGCCAGCCACTGCCTCGTCTTCGCCCAGACCGAGCCGGGCCGGCCGCTGGTCGAGGGCGCCACCTGCTTCCTCGTGGAGCGCGACCGCCCCGGGTTCACCACGGGCGTCGTCCACGACAAGATGGGGGAGCGCCTCGCCAACAACGCCGAGCTCATCTTCCAGGACTGCTTCATCCCCGACGAGAACGTCGTGGGCGCGGTCGGGCGCGGCTTCCGGGTGCTCGCCGAGTTCTTGCCGCAGTCCAACGCCTATGCCGGGGCCAGCGCGCTGGGCGTCGCGGTGGCGGCATACGAGAAGGCTGTCGGCTGGGCCAGGCTGCGCGTCCAGGGCGGCAAGCCGCTCATCGAGCACGACGGCATCCGCGCCCAGCTGGCCGAGATGCGCATGCTGATCGACGCCTCGCGCTCCTACATCCACCGGGCGTGCTGGCTCGCCGAGCACCAGGAACATGGCTGGGACCGGACGCTCGGGGCCCTGCCCAAGGTCATGGCCTCGCAGGCGGCCTGGAAGATCGCCACGTGGTGCCTCGAGATCCACGGCGGCCACGGGTACATGAAGGAGTTCGGCGTGGAGAAGCTGGTCCGGGACGCGGCCGCCTTCCTGCATTCCGACGGCGCCAATCGGACGCTCTTCCTCAAGGCCGCCAACTTCATGTTCAGCGCGTGAGCCCGGCATGAAAGCGCTGGTCCTGCGGGCGCCCGGCGCGCCCTTCGCCCTGGAGGTGGTGCCCGATCCGGTCGCTGCGCCCGGCGAGGCGGTGGCGCGGGTCCTGGCCTGCGGGGCGGGCCTCACCATCCAGCACTACAAGGCCGGCCGCACTCCGCTCGCCTATCCGCGCATCATCGGCCACGAGATCACCGGCGAGATCGTCGAGGTGGGTGCGGGCGTGAGCGGGCTCGCGGTGGGCGACCCCGTGACCGCCTACTACTACCTCTTCTGCGGCCGGTGCCGCATGTGCCTCGGCAATCTCGAGCCGCTCTGCGAGCGCTCGGGCGGCAATGTCGGCAAGGAGTGCGACGGCGGCTACGCGGAGTACGTCAGCCTCCCTGCCCACAACTTCCTGCGGCTGCCGGAGGGGCTCGACCACCGGGCGCATCCGGCCGAGATCGGCGTCATCTCGGATGCCCTCGCCACCCCGTACAAGGTCAACCGCCGGACGCGCACCCGGCCCGGCGAGACGGTGGCGGTGTTCGGCGCCGGCGGGGGCCTCGGCATCCACCAGATCCTGCTGTCCAGGTGGGCCGGCGCCCGGGTGATCGCCGTGGACACGGCTGCCGGGAAATTCGAGGCGTGCCGCCGGGCCGGCGCCGAGGCCGTAGTGGACGCCAGC
This sequence comes from Candidatus Rokuibacteriota bacterium, assembly GCA_016177555.1. The sequence goes on along the minus strand of JACOVB010000111.1, from coordinate 3,151 downwards.
CGCCAGGACGTGGTGGAGGCCCTCAGGGAGCTGACCGGCGGCCGCGGCGTCGACGTGGCGGTGGACTACGTCTCGTCCAGCGCGACGCTCGAGCAGGCCGTCAAGGCGCTGGCCGTCAAGGGGCGCATGGTCACCCTCGGCGGCGCCGGCAAGGTCTTCCGCGTGGATGCCATGCAGATGCTCCTCGGGGAGCTGGACCTCCTCGGCAGCCGCTACGTGACGCGCTCGGAGGTCCTGGACACCCTGGCCCTGGTCGCCCGCGGCGAGGTGTGGCCCATCGTCAGCGAGATCTGCCCCATGGCCGAGGCCGAGGCCCTGCACGAGCGGCTCGAGCGGGGCGCCATCGTCGGCCGCGCGGCCCTCCTCATCGGGTAGGACCAGGCCGACGTCACCGCAGCGCCGCGGGATCCTGCTGGTCGCCGCGGCCGCAATCTGCTGGTCCAGCGGCGGCCTCATCAGCCGCCTGATCGCCACCGACGGGTGGACCACCGTCTTCTGGCGCTCGCTCTTCTGCGCGCTCTTCCTCCTGACCGTGGTCGCTCTTGGGGAGCGTGGGAGGGTCCGGTCGGTATTCCTCGGCATGGGGCTCCCGGGAGTCGCGATGGCGCTCTTCTTCGCCGCCGGCACCACGTGCTTCGTCATGGCGCTCGCCCGCACCTCGGTGGCCAATGTGCTGATCATCCACAGCACCGCGCCGTTCATCGCCGGCCTCATCGGCTGGCTCTGGCTGGGCGAGCGGGTGTCACCCCGCACCTGGGTGGCCATGACGGCGGCGCTCGGCGGGACCGTGCTGATGGTCTCGGCATCCGTGGGGCGGCGCTCGCTGACCGGCGACGGCCTGGCCGCCGTGACTGCGCTCAGCTTCGCGGCGGCCACGGTCATCATGCGCCGCCGCCGCGCCGTGCGAATGCTTCCCGCGGCCTGCCTCGCCGTGACCTTCGGAGCCGCCTTCGCCTTCCCTCAGGCCGCGCCGGGGACGGCCGGGGCCCGCGACCTCGTCCTCCTCGCCCTCTTCGGAATGGGTCAGCTCGGCGTGGGCCTGAGCCTCTACACCGCCGGCGCGCGCCTCATCCCGGCGGCCGAGGCCGCCCTGATCGCCGTGCTGGAGAGCATCCTGGGGCCCATCTGGGTGTGGCTCGCCGTCGGGGAGTCGCCGGGGGCCCTGTCCCTCGCGGGCGGGGCAGTCGTGCTGGGAGCGCTGGCCGTCCACACCGCGCTCGATCTCCGCCGTCCGGATCCGCCGACGACGAGGGCGGTCCGCGGATCGGGCTGACCTGATCGCCCCTGCGCCGCGGGCGCCGGCAGCCCCGACCTCCCGCTCAGGGGAGGAGATCGGCGACGGGAATCGGCGTGCCCGCCGCGGAGGGATGCGCGCCGAGGTGCTCGCGAGGCTCGCCTGGAACGATGGCCACGTCGGGCTCGGGCTCCGACTCATCGTCGAGAGCCAGCGGCGAGTGCACGTGCGCATGCCACCCGGCGCCGAAGGTCGCCGCGAGGACCTGGCCGATGTGCCCCACGATCGCTGCATGAGCGCTGCCCTGGGGCTCGCGGACGACGAGCCACCCGGCAAGGAGCTCGACGCGCTCGCCGACGAACATGCCGAGGTCGACGAGGCGCTCGTACTCCACCCGGCGCCAGCGACGAATCTGCACGTCCGGCTCGATCACCGGGACCATGGGTGGCATGGTATCGGGACGCCCCGGGCCGGTCAATGTCCCCGCGCCGGTACATCTCCCGGATCGAGCGCGCCGCCCGGCAGGACGCCGGAAGCGATGGGCCTCAGCGGTACTGCGCGAAGCCGGCGCGAAGCGCGGTCATTGACGGCGGCGACTTCGCCGGGGCGCTCCATAGAGGTACTGATCGACGTTCATCGACAGCTCGGGGTCCGAATCGGGGTCCTCGAACGGCTCGACCAGGAGAACCTCGTCGATGGCCTCCGGCGAGGGCTGGACCCTGCCTGCCCGGACAAGGTATTCGCCCAGAGCCTCCCGGACGCGGTTTCCGAGGGACATCCCCCGCACCTTTGCCGCCTGCGCAGCGCGCCGGTGCAGATCGCGAGGGAGGAGCAACTGTGTCCTGTGCATGTGTAGCAGCCTACATCAAGCGCCCGACGAACTCGGCGGCGTGGGCTACGACGCCGGGGCGAGCTTCTGGCTCTCGCGGTCGAGGGCGGCCAGGGCCCGCTGGATCACGTCCACTTCTCGGGCTTCGAACAGCGGTTCGCCGCACTGCGTGCACACCCAGGCGGGGATGGCATCCCAGCGGACGTGGTAGCCGCTGCGCTCCACGCTGAAGGCGGCGACACCTCGCTGCATCCGGCCCCTGCAATGGACACACTCCACTATGGTACCCTCCGCCGGAAGTCCGGCGACCACTGCGACGGGTCCGGTACGTACGCTGTGATGACGGCCGAGTACTCGTTCTTGGGGGCGCAGACCACGTGGATCGGCCGGCCCCCCCCAGAACCCAGCATCAGGCAACTCGGCCCGCGGACGTCTTCCGGGTGGTCCTCAATGACCTCGCCCTCGGCGACGACGTGCTCGACCTCACTCGCTGAGATCATGATGGCTGGCCGAGCCATCTGCCTGATCGCATGCGGCAAGAAGAGGATCTTGGCGCGGGCGGCTCGCCTGACCGCATCGAGGATGTCCCTCACTGCGGGGTATTTTACCCTGGCGGGGTCGGCCGGCCAACGCCGACCTCGTGGCATAGTGGCGGTGCGTCGACCGCTCGGGGCAATGGGTTTCCCCGATGCTGCTTCCGCGGGCCGCGCTTCATTCCCACGGTGGGTGATGTGATCCCACGGCCCCCGTGGCCAGAGGATGCAAGACGTCGATCGCCCAGCCCACGTCCAGACGCTCCCCGAGCCAGCCCGGGCAGGCCGTCCGCGCGTGGAGGCGGAGCGCCTGCGCCTCGTGCCGCGCCCGGAGAGCCCGCACCGGATGGGCCGGCACCGCGGCCGGCGGTGGGACGTCGGCCAGCGGCCGCCCGTCTGGCCTTCGGAAGTGCAGCGCGCCGTCAGGGCCGCGCTCGACCCGGTAGCCCTCCTCGTGGTCCGCGCAGTGGTGCCGGCGACAGAGCAGAGCGAGGTTCGACAGCGTCGTCGGGCCGCCTTGCGCCCAGTGGCGGACGTGATGCCCCTGGCCGAATG
>JACOVB010000110.1 GCA_016177555.1 Candidatus Rokuibacteriota bacterium | reverse complement strand
CTGGACATCGTCCGCCTCTGCGAGATGCGCATCCGCGTTCCCGGGCAGTGGCGCGGCGATTACCTCGCCATGGTCGGCGCCGCCCGCATCGGGGAGCGCGAGGTGCTGGCCATGGCCGCCGAGTTCGGCTGGGAGACGCTCCACGCCTTCACGCGCGCGTGGTTCGACTACAGCGAGCAGCGGATGATCGCCGCCATCCGGCGCATGCCGAGCGGCGAGGCCCGGGCCACCAGCACCCACGACCCGGTACGCGGGACGCCGCCGGACGGCATCACGATCACCGTCGGCGTGAAGGTCGACAGCGACAACGCGCTGATCGAGGTCGATCTGCGCGACAATCCGGACGCGATGCCGTGCGGCCTCAACCTCAGCGAGGCCTGCGCCCGCACCGCGGCCATGATCGGGATCTTCAACAGCATCCCGGAGTCGGTGCCCACCTGCGCCGGCAGCTTCCGCCGGATCCGGGTGCACATCCGCGAGGGCTCGGTGGCCGGCGGCGGCCGGCACCCCACCAGCATGTCGGTGGCCACGACGAACCTGGCGGACCGCGTCACCAACCCCGTCCAGGTCGCCTTCTCGAAGATCCACGACGGGCTGGGGCTCGGCGAGTGTGGCCCCATCATGGGCGCCTCCATGGCCGTCATCTCGGGCCGGGATCCGCGGAACGGCAACGAGCCATTCGTCAACCAGATCTTCCTCCTGGACACCGGGGGAGCCGGGGCTGCCGCGGCCGATGCCTGGCTCACCATCTGTCACGCCGGAAACTCGGGCATGTGCTTCATCGACAGCGTGGAGCTGGACGAGCTGCACTTCCCGCTCGTGGTCAAGGCCCGCCGGCTGGTCCAGGACACGGAGGGGGCAGGCCGGACGGTGGGGGCGCCCGCGGGGTACTGCGAGTACGGGCCCGTGGCCGGCGCGAGCCTCGACGTGGTGTACACGGCCGACGGCGTCCGGAACAGCGCCAGGGGCACCCGCGGAGGGCTCCCGGGCGCGCCCATCCAGAACTACCGGCGAGGCGCCGACGGCGAGCTCCGGGAGCTGCCCGGCATCGCCGCGATCGAGCTTCGCCCCGGCGAGACGGTGGCGAGCTACTGCGCGGGCGGCGGCGGCTATGGCCCGCCCCACGAGCGGCCCGTCCAGAAGGTGAAGGAGGACGTCGAGGAAGGGTGGATCACGCGGCAGCGCGCGCAGGAGGTGTATGGCGTGGTCTTCGCCGAGGACGGTGATCCGGACATACAGGCGACGGCGGCTCGGCGCGCGGCCCTCGCCGCCGCCGCGACGGCGTGACAGGCACCCGAGGGGAGGACATCGGCCCATGAGGCTCAAGGACAAGGTCGCCATCGTCACCGGAGGCTCCCAGGGCATCGGCGAGGCCATCTGCCGCGCCTATGGCCGCGAGGGGGCGAAGGTCGCCGTGGTCAATGCGCGCAGGCCGGAGCTGGGCCAGGCGGTGGCCCGGAAGATCCAGGAGGGGGGCGGCACCGCGCGGGCGTTTCAGTGCGACGTGTCCCGGCGCGAGCAGGTCCGCAAGCTCGTCGAGGACGTCGCCTCCGCCTGGGGCACCGTCGACATCCTTGTCTCCAACGCCGGCGTCATGATCAACAAGCCGGTGGAGGAGTACACGGAGGAGGACTGGGACCTCACCGTCGACACCAACCTCAAGGGCGCCTTCCTCCTCGCCCAGGCCGTGATCCCCCTGATGAAGGCCAGGCGCTCCGGGAAGGTGGTGTTCATGGCGTCCATCGCGGCCACCCACGCCTTCCCGAACTCCGTCCCCTACTGCGCGAGCAAGGCGGGGGTGTGGGGGATGACCAAGGCCCTCTGCGCCGAGCTGGCGAAGTCCGGCATCAACGTGAACAGCATCTCGCCGGGCAACACCGCGACGCCGCTCAACCTGCACCTGCAGCGCGACCCCGAGTTCGTCAAGCTCATGCAGAGCTACACCCCCACGGGCCGGGCGTACCTCTCGACCGACGAGATCGCCGGTGCCGCCGTCTTCCTCGCCTCCGAAGAGGCGAGGGCGGTCCACGGGGTGGATCTCATCGTGGATGACGGCTGGTGCGCGATGTAGCGCGGCGGCCGGCAGGAGCCTGCCATGGCGCTGATCTGCTACGTCAACGGGGTGTTCTGCACAGCTGAGGAGGCGCGGGTCTCCGCCTTCGATCACGGCTTCCTCTACGGCGACGGCATCTTCGAGAGCCTCACCGCGGCCCGGGGTCGGATCTTCAAGCTCGGGGAGCACCTGGACCGGCTCGAGCGGTCCGCGCGGGCGCTCCGCCTCGGGCTGCCCGAGGCGAGGGAGCGGATCGGCGAGATCGTCAAGGAAGCCGTCAGGCGCTCGGGGCCGGCGCCCGTGTACATCCGCGTCATCGTCACCCGGGGCGAGGGCTACCCCGTCCTCGACCCGCGCGTGACGAGACGCTCCTCGCTGGTCGTCCTGCTCCACGACCCGACGCCGCCGCCTGAGACGGCGGGCAGCTACTCGGGCGAGAGGGGCCTGCGGCTGAAGACAGCGGGTCTGCGGAAGGTCCCGCCCGAGGTCTTCGAGCCGCGGGTGAAGAGCCTGAACTACCTGAACAATGTGCTGGCCCGGCTCGAGGCCGTCGAGGCGGGGTACGACGAGGCGCTCCTGCTCGACCTCCGCGGCTTCCTGGCGGAGTGCCCCGGCGAGAACATCTTCCTCGTCAGGGCTGGGGCCCTCAGGACCCCGCGCGCCTTCCAGGTGCTGGACGGCATCACGCGGCGCGCGGTGCTGGAGCTGGCCGCGCGGGCCGGCATCCCCGCCGAGGAGAGCGACCTGACGCTCTACGACCTCTACACGGCCGACGAGGCCTTCGTCACCTCGTCCTTCAGCCGCGTCCACCCGGTGGCCGAGGTCGATGGGCGCCCGATCCCCTGCCCGGGCCCGCTCACCATCCGGCTCCGCGCCGAGCTCGCGACCCTCGCGCAGAGCGAGGGGGAGCCGGTGGGCTGAGCCGTCGCGTCTTCTCCGGGGGGCCGGTGCCGAGGGTGCTCGGCGAAACTCACGGTTGCCTGCGCCAGTCCACGCCTCAGCTCTGGGCGAGCTCGCCCGTCAGCGCCAGCACCCATCCCCGCGACCGGCGGCTGGCCGCTCTCAGCGCACCCCCGCCAGCGGCGTCACCGCCGCGCGGTAGATCGGGATGCCGAGGGGACAGGCGCACTTGCGGCAGGCGGCGCATCGGGCGATGCCGAGCTCTGCGGCCTGCGCCCGCCGATCGGCGCCGTCGCGCGGGTCCCAGTGGAGCTGCGCCAGCTTCACGAAGTGGTACGGGCCGCCGATCTCGTCGCGCCCGGCCTCGAAGCTCGGGCAGGCGGCCAGGCAGCTCAGACACTCGGTGCACGCGGCCAGCCGCGCGTGCTCCGCGGACGCGGACAGACGGGACGGCCACTCCCGCAGGCCGCCGTCGCGCACGAAGAGATCGAAGCGCTCCAGGAAGGGCATGATCCAGCGCCGTTCGATGATCAGGTCTCGCGCCACGGGCAGCCGGCGGAGCGGCCGGATCACCATGCCCAGCTTGAGCGGGGTGATGCAGGCCAGGCGGGGCCTGCCGTTGACATCCACGGCGCAGAGCCCGCAGTCCTGGTTGCGGCAGCCACAGCGAAACGCGAGGCTGGACTCGTAGGTCTCGTGGATGTGGAGCAGGGCGCCCAGCACCGTGGCGCCCTCTTCGGCCGGCACCTCGTAGGTGTCGAGCGCCGGCGGGCGCCCGCTTTCGGGGTCGGAGCGCTCCACGCTGATGGGGATCATGTCGCGGGTCACGGCGCCCCCGCGAGCGGCTCGACGGCCAGCGACAGGCCGCCGTTCTGACGGCGCGCGACGATGTTGGCCAGCCAGCGGGCATCGTCGCGGTCGGGGTAGTCGGCCCGGATGTGCGCCCCGCGGGTCTCCTGCCGGCAGAGCGCGGATCGGGCGACGATGTCGGCCGTGAGCAGCATCAGCCTGAGCTCGACGGCGTCCAGCACGTCGAGGTTCTGTCGCCGCTCCGGACCGAGGCGCAGGCTCCGGGCCTGATCGGTCAGGTCGCGCAGCTCGGCCGCCGCGGCCGACAGCTCCGTCCCGTCGCGCACCGCGCCGACCTTGTCCCACATGAGGCGCTGGAGCCGCCGCACCAGGGCCACGGGCCGGTGCTCGCCTCGCGTGCCGGGCAGCCCGGCGGCCTGCGCGGCGGCCTCCGCCGCCTCGTCTCGCGGGAGCGGAGGCCGGTCGGCCCCACGGGCGAAGTCGGCGGCAGCCAGGCCGGCCCGCCGCCCGAAGACGAAGAGCTCGGCGAGGGCCACCGAACCCAGCCGGCAGGCGCCGTGGACGCCGCCGGCGGCCTCCCCTGCCGCATAGAGCCCCGGGAGGCTCGTCGCGCCATGCTCGTCGATGCGGAGACCCCCCATGTGGAAGTGCACCGTCGGGACCACTTCCCACGGCTCCTGCCAGGCATACGCCTTGGGCCCGTAGGCGCGCTTGGCGATGTCGAGCAAGCCGACATCCTTCATGGTCTGCCAGGCGGCCCGCCCTCGCGGCGTCTCGAGATTCTGGCGGAGATCCAGCAGCAACCCGCCGTGCGGCGTGCCATGGCCCTCGCGGAGCTCCAGTGCCATGACGCGCGACACCTGGGCGCGGGTCATCGTCTCGATCCCGACGAGCAGCTCGCGCTCGCGCGCGTCGAGGAGCCGTCCCTGGGGGCCCACGAAGGAGGGCTCGCCGAGGAAGATCCCCACCATGGACGCGGGGCGGGTGCAGGAGAAGGGGAGGAACTGCACCTGCTCCATGTCCACCAGCTCGGCGCCGGCCTCGTACGCCAGCGCGTAGCCATCGCCCGTAGCGCTGCGCATGCAGTCGGTGTGCGGGTAGTACATCCACCCGAGCCCGCCTGTGGCCAGGATCACCGCCGGCGCCCGCACCACGACCGGTTCGCCGGCCGCCAGATCCCAGGCCACGAGGCCGGCGACCCGCCCGCCGTCGCTCAGCAGCTTGACGGTCACGGTCTCCTCGAGCACGTCCACGGCCGACCGCGCCGCCGCCGCCCGCAGCGCCTGGCCCAGCCCGATGCCCTTGCCGTGCGCCTTGACCGAGCGCTTGTGACGATGGCCGCCCGCCCGCATGGCCACGCCCCGGCTGATCCCGCCCCCGGCGTCCCGCGCGAACAGCGCGCCCTGGCTCTCGGCGATGGCCGGGGCCAGCGCCGATTCCTCGGCCATCACCCGCGCCAGCTTGGGATTGTTGAGGTGCTCGCCGCCCACCACGAGGTCCTCGTAGAAGAGGTCCGGGGTGTCCGGCGGCAGGATGCCGCAGGAGGCGACGACGCCCACCGAGATCCGCGTGTTGCCGTAGCCGATGGGATCCTTGGAGACCAGCAGCACGCGGGCGCCGGCCGCCGCCGCGGTGATCGCCGCGGTCACCCCGGCGCCCCCGGCGCCGATGCAGACGATGTCGTACTCGCACGCCTCCACGCTTCTCCCCCGCGCTTGCTGCGAGCCCCGGGCAGGGCTCAGGGCACGTGGGGCTTGACGGACGCCTCGGTCAGGGGCGACCGGGCGTCCTTCCACCAGTGGTCGGGGTCGCGGCGTATCTCATAGACCACCTTGCCCCGGTCGGGGCAGCGATAGGTCATGACATTGGCCGAGGACATGCCATTGACCAGGCCGTAGAGCCGGCCGCTCTGCTGGGACAGGACGGGCAGGCAGATCTTCCCTTCCACGCAGCCGTTCGTGATCACGATCCTGTCGCCGACCTTGTGCACGGGGCACGCGGGCGGCAGGTCTGCGACGATCTCCTTCACTTCCATGGTCACCGGGTATCGCGGCATGTCTCACCTCCGGGGGGCGGTGTCTGGGTCGTGCTTCCCTGTGTACGGCATTCCGGGCCTTCCGAGCAAGGCCGATCTTTCGGGGTCGACGGCTGCCGGAGGATGTGGTTCTGGTCACTCAGCTCAGTGGTCGGCTCGTCGTAGAACGCGGTCACGTGCGGAGCTTGAAGCGCTGGATCTTGCCCGTGGCGGTCTTCGGCAGCTCGCTCACGAACTCGATCCACCGCGGATACTTGTACGGGGCGATCTTGTCCTTCACGAAGGCCTTGAGGTCGGCCTCCAGCGCCGGCGACGGCGACTGCCCGTCCTTGAGCACCACGAAGGCCTTCGGCTTGACCAGCCGCTGCTCGTCCTCCTGGCCCACGACGGCCGCCTCCAGCACGGCCGGATGCCCCACGAGCGTGTTCTCGACCTCCACCGGCGAGACCCAGATGCCCCCCACCTTGAGCATGTCGTCGCCGCGCCCGCAGTACCAGAAGTAGCCGTCCGGGTCCTGATAGTACTTGTCCCCCGTCTCGATCCAGGGCCCGTACAGCGTGCGCGTGGTCTTCTCGTGCTTGTTCCAGTAGTACGCCATGATCGAGTCGCCCTTCACGCGGAGGTTGCCAATCTCGCCCCTCGGGACCGCCTGCCCCTCGTCGTCCACGAGCGCCGCCTCGTAGCCGGGCACGGCGAGCCCCGTGGAGCCGGGCCGCGACATCCCCGGCCGGTTCGACAGGAAGATGTGCAGGATCTCCGTCGTCCCGATCCCGTCCAGAACCTCCACCCCGAACCGCTCCTGCCAGCGGCGGTACAGCTCCTCCGGCAGCGCCTCCCCCGCCGACACGCAGTGCCGGAGCGAGGAGAGATCCCAGCGCTTCTCGGCCTCCTTCACCTGCAGCATCGCCGCGTAGAGCGTCGGCACCCCGAAGAAGAGCGTCGGACGGTGCCGGTGGATCACCTCGAACATGGCCTCGGGCAGCGGCCGATGCGGGTAGAGCACGCCCTGCCCCCCCACCCGCATCGGGAAGTACATGTTGTTGCCCAGGCCGTACGCGAAGAAGAGCTTGGCCGCCGAAACCGTGCGGTCGGCCTCGGTCATGCCGAGCACCTGCAGCGCGTAGGTGTCCGCGCAGACCACCATGTCGTGCTGCAGATGCACCGCACCCTTCGGGAACCCGGTGGAGCCGGAGGAGTAGAGCCAGAACGCCGTGTCGTCCTTCGACGTGTCGGCCGCCTCCAGCCGCGCCGACTGCCGGCCCACCAGCGCCTCGAAACCCAGCGCCGTGCCCGTGGGCTTCCCCGCCACCACCACGTGCTTCAGGTAGCGGGCCTGCCCCAGGACCGGCTCGACCACGGACAGGAGCGCCTCGGACACCACGAGCACCTTCGCCCGGCTGTCGTTGAGGAAGTAGAGATAGTCCTGGGCCCGCATCATCGTGTTCACCGGGACGGGCACGACGCCGGCCTTGATCGCCCCCCAGAACGTCCCCAGGAACTCGGGCGAGTCCAGCAGCAGGGCCAGCACCCGCTGCTCCCGCTCCACCCCCAGCGCGAGCAGCGCGTTGCCGGTGCGGTTCACCAGCTCCTGGAGCGCTCCGTAGGTGAGGGTCGTCTCCTCGTAGTGAAAGGCGACCCGCCCGCCCCGCCCCTCCTCCACGTGACGGTCCACGAAGTACGACGCCGCATTGAACGACTCCGGCACCTGAAACGACGAGAGCGCCATGGCCACACCTCCGGCGGGGAGAGTTATCGG
>JACOVB010000057.1 GCA_016177555.1 Candidatus Rokuibacteriota bacterium | reverse complement strand
GCGCTACACGCTCCGGCAGGGGGACATCGTCGAGGTGATCACCTCTCCCGCCCAGCACCCGAGCCGGGACTGGCTCAAGATCGTCAAGTCCAACCGTGCGCGCGCCAAGATCAACCAGTGGCTCAAGATCGAGGAGCGCGCCCGCTCGCTGACGCTCGGGCGTGAGTTCTTCGACCGCGAGGCCAAGAAGTACCGCCTCTCGCCGGCCGCGCTGCTCGCCTCCGACGAGATGCGGAAGCTGATCACCGAGCTCGGCTTCCCCTCGGTCGACGACCTCCTGGCCTCCATCGGCTACGGCAAGACCTCCGTCCAGCAGGTCCTGGGCAAGCTGGCCCCGACGGCCGTGCACGAGGCCGACAGGCGGGAGGAGCCGCGCGCCCAGAAGGCGGCGAGGAAGACGGACGGGGCGGTGCGCATCCGGGGCGTGGACGACGTCCTGGTGCGCTTCGGCAAGTGCTGCTCGCCGGTGCCGGGCGACGGGATCGTCGGATTCATCACGCGCGGGCGCGGGCTCACGGTGCACGCCCGCGACTGCCTCACGGTGGTCAAGAACGTCCTCGACAAGGAGCGTCTGCTGGCCGTGGAGTGGGAGGAGGGGGAGCCGGCCAAGCGGCCCGTGAGGATCGCCGTCCACATCGGCCGGGACCGTCCCGGGCTCCTGGCGGAGATCACCACGGCGATCTCCTCGCGTCACGGGAACATCACGAAGGCCGACATCATCGTGACCGAGGACCGGAAGGGGATGAACAATTTCGTGGTCGAGGTCGACGACCTGCGCCAGCTCCAGTCCATCATCCAGGCCATCCGCGAGGTGAGGGACGTCATCAATGTGGAGCGGGTCCGCGGTCTCTAGCGCCGGGGGCCTGGGCCTGAATGACCCGCGCTGAGTTCGAGAAGCTGGTGAGTTCTGCCCTTCGAAAGCTCCCGCGCCCCTTCCGGGAGAAGATGGCCAACATCGCCGTGGTCGTCGAGGACTGGGCCGACGCGGAGACGCTCCGGGAGATGGGCATCGAGCCTCCGGACACGCTCTACGGCCTCTACCGAGGGGTGGACCTGACCCACCGCGACGCCTTCTACGGCAATGTCCTGCCCGACACCATCCACATCTACCAGGGACCCATCGAGGAGGACTGCCAGGACGAGGAGGACATGGCCGATCTGGTCAGGGACGTCGTCAGCCACGAGGTGGGCCACTACTTCGGGCTCGATGACGACACCATGGAAGACATCGAGGAAGGTCCCTAGCACACCCTCCTGCTGTTCTACGCTCCTGTTTCAGCCAAGATCCCGGAATCTTTTTTCTTGACAGGAGTTTCGTTTGTTCCTATTGTTTCAGCACACGCTGAAACGTATGGAACAAGTGAAAGGATGTCTAAGTCTCACGACATGCGGAAGTTGGCGGGGGAGCGGCTCCGCGAGCTGTTCCCGAGAGCCAGCGACTGGGAGGAGCACCCTGATTTCAGAGCAGGCGTCCAACCAGTGGATCTGCTTGTCAGATTCAAGCTCGGGGCGGTCGACCACGCCGTGATCGTCGAAACGACTTCCCTGGGCCAGCCCAGGCAGATCCGAGCGGCCATGACCAGGCTGGGCGAGCTCCGGCGGGAGCTGCCTGACGCCTATGCCGTTGCCGTGGCGCCATACATCAGCGCCCAGAGCGCCTTGCTCCTCAAGAAGGGCGGGCTCGGCTACCTGGACCTGTCGGGGAACTGCCACCTCTCCTTCGACAATGTCCTGATCGAGAAGGAGGGCAAGCCCAATACCCGTCCCTCCACCCGGCCCCTGCGGTCCCTGTTCGCTCCCAGAGCCACACGGGTGGTCCGGGTGCTCCTGGTGGATGCCCAGCACCCCTGGGGCCTCGAAGATCTCGCCAAGGCGGCGGAGGTGAGCCTGGGCCACTGCCACAACGTGGTGAAGCGGCTGGAGGAGCTGTCGTGGGTGGAGCGACGGGATCACCAGCGCATCCATCTGGTGAAGCCGGGGGACTTGCTCGAGGGCTGGACGGATTCCTACAGCTACCGGGTGAACGACATCGAGGCCTTCTTCTCGCCGGAGCGGATCACCCGCAAGCTCGCCGGCGAGCTCGGACGGGTCTGTCATGCCGAGGGCCGCCGCTACGCCTTCACGCTCCATTCGGCAGCGGCGCTCGTCGCCTCCAAGGTCCGCTTCCCCGCCCTCCACTGCTACGTGGAGGGCAGCCTGGAGCCCATCGTCCAGAGCCTCGGGCTCAGGGCAGGCGTCGGAGAGGGCAATGTCTACCTGCTGGCGCCCTACGACGAGGGGGTCTTCTACTCGCCGATCACCAAGAGCGGACTGGCGGTGGTGTGCCTGCCGCAGCTCTACGCTGATCTCTACCACTACGAGCCCCGGGGCCGAGAGCAGGCGACTCATCTCCGGCGCGAAACGATGGGCTACTAGCAGCCGTCAGGCTGTCGAGGAGAGGGGGTGAGCCGACCGTGAAGAAGAAGGCCGTGAAGAAGGGGGCCAAGAAGAAGGCGGTAAAGAAGGCCAAGCGGAAATAGGACCGCCCCGGGCATCCAGGGCGATCCGGCCGTGAGCGAATGCAGACGAAAGGGGGTGACAGATCAATGGCGAAGAAGAAGGCGGCCAAGAAGAAGAAGAAGTAGCGTCTGCTGCTGCTGGGCGGTGGGGGGTGGCGGCCTCCCACCGGCACTCATGATTCCATACTTCCTGCTGCTGGGGTTCGGGGCGGGGGGCGGCGACGCCCCCCGCTCTTGCTGCTAGACGACCTTCGTGACCTTTCCGGCCTTCAGGCACCGTGTGCAGACGCGGACCCGCTTCACGCTTCCGCTGATCTTCGCACGCATCGACACGAGGTTGGCGAGCCAGCGCCTCTTGGTGACGTTGTGGGCGTGACTGATACGGTGGCCGACGGAGGGACCCTTCCCGCAGACGTCGCAGCGCTGAGCCATTCTGACTCCTTCAGGGGTTCGGCTTCGGTTGCCGGATGCGGCCCTTGTTTATAGCATGGGCCCCGAGATGAGGCAACCCATTGGCCGCTAGCCTCCGGCGCGAGAGCGCCCTGCACGCCGCCGCGGACGCACCTCCGGGGCTCGATACACCGCTGCAGTACCTCAAGGGGGTTGGCCCCCAGCGCGCCCGCCATCTGGCCCGGCTCGGGCTCGAAACCGTGGGCGACGCGCTCCTCTACCTTCCGTCGCGTCACGAGGATCGCAGTCAGCTGACACCGCTCGGCAGGGTGAAGGTCGGGCAGACCCTCACCTGCACGGGCACCATCGCCGGCATCAGCCCCCCGCCACGGGGCCGCTCCCGGGCTCCGCTGCACGTGACGCTGAGGGATGCGAGCGGCTTCCTCAATGCCGTGTGGTGGGGCCAGGCGTATCTCGAGCGGGTCTTCACGCGGGGTCAGCGGTTGATCGTCCATGGCGTCGTCAAGCAGGGGCGCCGGTCGCCGATCGAGCTCCACGTCGCCGACCACGAGATCGTCGAGGACGGCGAGAACGAGACGCTTCACACCGGCCGGCTGGTGCCCGTGTACCCGCTGACCCAGGGGCTGCCGCAGCGCCCGCTCCGGGCGTTGATGAAGCGCTTGGTGGATGGCTGCGCCGCGGCGGCGCCCGAGCCCCTTCCCGAGACGATCCGTGTGCGGCACGGGCTTCCGCCCATCGGTCATGCGCTCGCCCAGGGGCATTTCCCCGAGAGCGAGGCCGCGCTCGCCACGGCGCGCCGGCGCCTGGTCTTCGACGATCTCTTCCTGCTGGAGCTGGGGCTCGCGATCCGCCGCCAGCGGGATGGACGCCTCCCCGGTCTCGCCATGCATCCACCCGGCGCGCTCCCGCGGCGTCTGCTCCGGTCGCTTCCGTACCGGCTGACCCGCGCCCAGGAGCGGGTGTGGGGCGAGATCCGCATCGACATGGCCCAGCCGTACCCGATGAACCGGCTCCTCCAGGGGGATGTGGGCTCGGGGAAGACGGTGGTCGCGTGCCTGGCCATGCTGACGGCCATCGAGGCCGGCTTCCAGGCGGCGCTCATGGCGCCCACCGAGATCCTGGCCGAGCAGCACTGGCTGACGGTGTCGAGCCTTCTCGCTCCACTGGGAATCCGGGTGACGCTCCTGACCAACGCCACGCGCGGCAAGGCGCGGCGGGCCCTCCTCGCCGCCCTCGCGGAAGGCGAGACCGGCTGCCTGATCGGGACCCACGCGCTCGTGCAGGAGGGCGTGATCTTCAAGCGGCTCGGGCTGGCGGTGGTGGACGAGCAGCACCGCTTCGGCGTGGTGCAGCGGGCGACGCTCCGGAGGAAAGGGGAGAGCCCGGACGTGCTCGTGATGACGGCGACCCCGATCCCGCGCACCCTGGCGCTGACGCTGTACGGGGATCTCGACGTGTCGGTACTGGACGAGATGCCTCCAGGGCGGCAGCGCGTGCTGACGGCGATCCGCGACGAGACGGAGCGGCCGGGGGTGTACGCCTTCCTGCGCCAGGAGATGCAGGCGCGGCGGCAGATCTACGTCGTCTATCCGCTGGTGGAGGAATCGGAGGCCACCGACGTGCGCGCGGCCACCGAGATGGCCGCGCGGCTCCAGCGCGAGATCTTCCCGGACTTCCGGGTGGGCCTGCTCCACGGCCGGATGAGCGCCGCGGAGAAGGATCGCGTGATGGCAGAGTTCAGGGCGGGGGCCATCCAGCTCCTGGTCTCCACGACCGTCATCGAGGTGGGCATCGACGTCCCCAACGCCACGATGATGGTGGTGGAGCACGCCGAGCGCTTCGGGCTGTCCCAGCTCCACCAGCTCCGCGGGCGCGTGGGCCGCGGCCCGTGGAAGAGCTACTGCGCCCTCATGACCCAGGGGGCCTCCGACGACGCCAGGCGCCGGCTGGCCGCGATGGTCGCCACCAACGACGGCTTCCGCATCGCCGAGGCCGATCTCGAGCTCCGCGGCCCGGGCGACTTCTTCGGCACCCGCCAGTCGGGGCTGCCCGAGTTCCGGGTGGCCGACCTGCTCCGCGACGGGGCCATGCTCGAGGAGGCGCGGAAGGAGGCCTTCGCGCTGGTGGCCGCCGACCCGAACCTCCTCCGGCCCGAGCACCGGGGCTTGCGCGCCGACCTGCTGGCCCGCTGGCGCGGAAAGCTCGACCTGGCGAGCGTCGGCTAAGGGAAGGAAAGCCCAGAATGCGAGTCATCGCGGGCGCCCTCAAGGGACGCCGGCTCACCACGCCGCGCGGGCGGACCACGCGGCCCACCTCCGACCAGGTGCGGATCGCCTGTCTCGACACGCTGATGCCGTTCCTGCCGGCGGGCCCGTTCCTGGATCTTTTCGCGGGGGCGGGCGGCGTGGGAATCGAGGCCCTGTCGCGCGGCGCGCCCTCGGCTACGTTCGTCGAGCGGGAGGCGATGGCCCTTCGCGCCCTCAGGGAGAACGTCGAGAGCCTGGGCCTGGCGGAGCGCGCCCGGGTGGTGCGCGACGATGCCGTGGTTGCGGTCGAGCGGCTCGGCGCGGCGGGCGAGCGCTTCGCGGTGGCGTTCCTCGATCCGCCCTACGAGTCGCCGCGCGCCCTGCCGACCCTCGAGCGCCTGGCCGAGGGCGCCTGTCTCCTGCCGGGGGCGGTGGTGGTGCTGCAGCATGCGACGAAGGCGCCGCCCGTCTCGGCCCTTGGCGTGCTCGCTGCCTGGAAGACGCGCCGCTTCGGGGAGACCAGTTTGACTTTCTTCCGGCGCCCCGCGTAAACTCAGCGAGGTTGCTTCACCACTTCCGAGCGCTCGAGGGGGTCGTCGTGGGCAAGCGTGCGGTCTATCCCGGCATGTTCGATCCCATCCACAACGGCCACCTGGATCTCATCGAGCGGAGCCTGCGCATCTTCGACGAGCTGATCGTCGCGGTGGTGGCCAATCCCGCCAAGGAGCCGCTCTTCACGGTGAAGGAGCGTCTCGAGCTGATCGACGAGGCGACCCACGGGCTCCCGAACATGCGCATCACCTCCTTCGACGGGCTCCTCATCGACCTCGTGCGCCGCGAGCAGGCGGACTGCATCCTCCGCGGGATCCGGGCGGTGTCGGACTTCGAATACGAGTTCCAGATGGCGCTCATGAACCGCAAGCTCCGCAGCACCGTCGAGACCGTGTTCCTGATGCCCCATGAGAGGTACACCTACATCTCGTCCCGCCTCATCAAGGAAGTCGCCTCCCTGGGCGCGCCGGTCAAGGGGCTGGTCCCGCCGATGGTGGAGGCGGCCATGGCGGAGAGATTCTCCAGAACGTAGGAGCTGCCCATGCTCGCCGATCGCCTGAAGACCCTCGCCCCCTCTCCGACGCTCGCCATGCAGGCCAAGGCCAAGGCCATGCGCGCCCAGGGAATCAACGTGATCTCCTTCGGCGCCGGCGAGCCGGACTTCGACACCCCCGCGCGCATCAAGGAAGCGGCCATCCGGGCGCTCGGGAGCGGGCAGACCAAGTACACCGAGGTGGGTGGGGTCCCCGAGCTCCGCGCCGCGGTCTGCCACAAGCTCACGCGCGATCAGGGGCTCGACTACGCGCCCGACGAGGTGGTGGTCTCCTGCGGAGCCAAGCACACCCTCTTCAACATCTTCATGGCCCTCGTGAATCCAGGCGACGAGGTGCTGATCCCGAGCCCGTACTGGGTCTCCTACCCGGAGCAGGTGCGGCTCGTGGGCGGCGTGCCCGTCGCGGTGCCGACGCACGAGTCAGCGGGCTTCGATCTGGATCCGGCGGAGCTGCGCCGGGCCGTGACGGGGCGGACGAAGATGATCATCGTGGACAGTCCCGGCAATCCCACGGGCGCGGTCTTCTCGCCCGACGCCCTGGGCGAGGTCGCGCGGCTCGCCGTCGAGCGGAACCTCTGGGTCGTGTCCGACGAGTGCTACGAGGCGCTGACCTACGAAGGCCGGCACGTCTCCATCGCGACGCTGTCGCCTCAGATCAAGGCGCGCACGCTGGTGGTCAACACGTGCTCGAAGGCCTACGCCATGACCGGCTGGCGCATCGGCTATGCGGCGGGCCCCAGGGCGATCATCAAGGCCATGACGGACGTGCAGAGCCAGGTGACCTCGAACCCGACCTCCATCGCCCAGTGGGCCGCCGTCGAGGCGCTCGCCGGCCCCCAGGACGAGATCGCCACGATGGTCCGCGAGTTCGACCGCCGCCGCCGCGTGATCGTGGAGGGGCTCAACGCCATGCCCGGCGTCTCCTGCGTCCTGCCCAAGGGCGCGTTCTACGCGTTTCCCAACGTCTCGGGGCTGTTCGGCAAGCGCTGCAAGGCGGGCGCGCTCCAGGGCTCGGCCGACGTGTGCGCGTTCCTCCTGGACGAGGCGCGGATCGCCACCGTGGCAGGAGTGGACTTCGGCTCGGATGCTCACATCCGCCTCTCCTACGCGACGGGCCTTCCGACCATCACCGAGGGGCTCTCCCGCATGAACACGGCCATCGGATCGCTCCAGGGATGACGCCCGATCCAGGGCTGGGCGCGCGCCCGGATCGCGCGGAGGTGACGGCATGAAGATCGAAGGATCGACCGACATCCCGGCCCCCCGCGACCGCGTGTGGGCGGCCTTTCTCGACCCGACACTGCTCGCCCAGGCCATGCCTGGCTGCGACCAGCTCGAGGAGATCGGGCCGCGAGAGTACCGGGCCGTCATGAAGGTCGGAGTCGGCGCCATCAAGGGGACATTCGAGGGGAAGGTCCGTCTGGGCGATCTGGAGCCGCCGCTCCGCTACCACATGGCCGTGGAGGGCAAGGGCGGGCCGGGTTTCGTCCGCGGCCAGGCCTCCATGGAGCTGTCCGACACGGACGGGGGCACGCGGGTCAGCTACAGCGCGGATGTCCAGGTGGGCGGCCTGATCGCGAGCGTGGGTCAGCGGATGCTCGGCGGCGTGTCGAAGCTCATGCTGGACCAGTTCTTCAGTCGCATGACCGAGCTGCTCGCCGCGCAGAAGTGAGACGAGTGGCCGATCAGGACGACTAGCCTCCTCCTGCTGGCTCTCGTCGTGCTGGCCGCGGCGCCGGCCACGGCAGCGGACCCGACGCCGGGAGAGTGTTCGGGGGCCGGGGGTGCTTCCGCGTCGCGCTGCCTGTACCGTTCGATGCTGCCGAGCGCCGGGCTCGTGGCCGAGTGCGAGTCGGACGCCCGGTGCCGCGTCGGCTACTACGCGGGCAGCCCGACGAAGGCCACATGGCTCGCCCCGCCCCCAGGCCTCGCGACGCTTCCCAAGCCCCAGGTGATCTGGCACTCCGCCACGTTTGCCGAGGCGCGCTTCGACTGCGGGCGCCCCTGCTCGGTGAGCTACTTCTTCGAGG
>JACOVB010000061.1 GCA_016177555.1 Candidatus Rokuibacteriota bacterium | reverse complement strand
GGGCCTGGCGGCGCCCGAGGTCGAAGCCGCCCAGCGTGTAGATGGGCGTCTGGATCCTGTTCTCGTCCTGGATGGCCGCGAGCGCGGCGCGGAGGCGCGCGTAGGCGTCGGTGTCCTGGCGCATGGCCGCCTCGACCTCGGCGTGGAGCGCGGGATCCACGAGCAGCGCCCCCGTCCGGGCGATGCTCATCAGGAAGCCGCCGAGTGTCTCCTCCAGCTCGCCCTTCTGCCTCTCGTAGATCAGGACGCCGACGAGTCCGATCCCGATCAGCGTGACGGCGGCGAGGAGCGCCGCGACCCGGACGCTCAGCCGCTGCCAGGGGCGTAGCCTGTCAGCGCTCACCACGGTGCCCGTGGTGTTCACATTGCCCTCGGCGCGCGCCCGGGAAGAGGCCATGTCTGTCTGGCAGTGGACACCTCCCCGGCGGCTTGTGCAAGGCGCCGCGGATCCGGCGACGTCAGGGCCGCGGGGCCGGCTCCAGTATCATCCGGGCGTCGAGGACCGCCACACCCTCCTGCCACACCATCACCGGGTTCAGGTCCAGCTCGCGGATCTCGGGCGCCGCCACCACCAGCCGCGAGACCGAGAGCAGCAGGGCGGCGATCGCCTCCCTGTCGGCAGGAGCCATCCCCCGCAGCCCTCTGAGCAGCGCGGCGCCGCGGATCTCGTCCATCATCTCCAGCGCGTCCTCCCGGCCGATGGGAGCCAGCCTGACCGCCACGTCCCCGAGCGCTTCCACCCAGATGCCCCCCAGCCCGAACAGCACCACCGGGCCGAACACCGGGTCGCGCCTGGCCCCCACGATCACTTCCTGTCCTCCTCGACGCATGCGCTGGACGGCCACGCCCTGCACCTCGGCCGCGGGCGCATTGGCCCGCGCGCTGTCGAGGATGCGCCGGAAGCCGGCGTGGACGTCCTCGCGGGTCGCGAGGTCGAGGGCTACCCCTCCCACGTCGGTCTTGTGGGAGACCTGCGGAGAGACCAGCTTCAGCGCCACCGGGTATTCGAGGCGCTCGGCGATGGCGCCTGCTTCCTCGGGGCTCGCCGCCAGGTGGATCTCCTCCATCGGCAGCCCCGCGTCCTTGAGGACGGCGCTCGCCTCCACCGCCGACACCGACCCACCGCAGCCCCTGAGGCGCTCGCGGCAAGCGGCAAGCTCCGTCGCCGCGCCGCGGCCGGGCGAGGCGAATGCTCGCGCGCGCTCGCGCCCGCGCCAGAAGCCGCGCTGCAACGCCAGCGCTTCGATGGACTCCGTGATGCTGCTGAAGATCGGGAAGTCCACCTTCCCTTGCACGGGCTCGACGGCACGCCGGCCGGCGAAGAAGCTCAGCGCCACGGGCTTGCCGAACGCGTCGCACAGGGACCGGAGCCGCCGCACGATCTCCTCCACCGGCAGGCCGCCCTGGATCACCCCCGCAGAGGCCGGCGAGGGCAGGCAGAAGGCCACGCCGTGGATCTGCGGCTGCGAGAGGGCCGCCTCCAGCGCCTCCAGCACCGCTCCGGTATCGTGGATGTCGCCCAGGTCCATCGGGTTGACGAGCCGGATCACGCCGCCGCGCCCCCGCGCCTCGACACCGCGCAGCAGATCGGCCGGCAGCGGCGGCAGGCTGAGACCGTGGCGCGCGCAGGCATCCGCGGCCACGACGCTGATCCCGCCAGACATGCAGGCCACGGCGATGCTGTCGCCCAGGAGCGGGGGCAGCGCGAAGGCCTTGGCGGCGACGGTGAACTGCTCGAGCGACCGCAACCGGAGGATGCCCGCCTGGCGGAAGGCCGCGTCCACCACGCGCTCGTCGTTGGCCAGCGCCGCCGTGTGCGAGCGGGCGATCTGGGCGCTCCCCGGCCCGACATTGGCCTTGAGCGCCACGACGGGCTTGGGGCTCCGGGCCGCGGCCTCGGCGAGGGCGCGCCCGCGCCTGATCCCCTCGAGGTAGAGGAAGATCACGCGCGTTCCCGGGTCCTCCGCGAGCGCGGCCACCAGATCCGCCTCGTCCACGTCGAGCGTGTTTCCCTCGCTCACCAGGACATGGATGCCGAGGCGCTCCTCCGAGAGGAGATCGGCCAGGTAGAGCATCACGCCGCCGCTCTGGGCGACGAGGCTGTGGGGGCCGTGGAGGAAGTCGCGCCGGGCCAGCAGCGGGAAGGGCATGCAGAGGCCGTTGGCGAGGTTCATCACCCCGATGCAGTTGGGGCCCATCAGCCGGAAGCCGTGGCGCCGGGCCACCGCCAGCATCTCCGCCTCCGTCGCCCCGCGGCTGCCCTCGTACTCGCTGAAGCCACCGCTGGAGACGACGACGCCCCGCACCCCGGCGCGCCCGCAGTCCTCCAGCGCCGGCAGGATCCGCGCGGCCGGCACCAGGATCACGGCCACGTCGGGCGGCTCCGCGGCTGCGCTCACCGAGGGGAGGATCGTCCGGCCCGCGACCTCGCCCCCCTTCGGGCCCACGGGAACGATCTCCCCCTGGTAGCCGAATTCGATAAGATTCAGGACGATGTTCCGCCCCAGGTTCCTCGCTGACGGGCTCACCCCGACGACCGCCACGCTGCGCGGCTCGAGAAACGGCCACACTCCTGTGCTCATGGCTCCCCCGCGGCTTTCCTTGGCAGTATACTTGGTGAACTCGCTGGTTCAACCGTCGCATCACGGAGCGCCGCTTGTCAAGCTGGGCGCCCCGGGGGCCGAGGAGGGACGATGAGCCGCACCCGCGACCTGATCCGGGAGGAGATCGTCCGCGCCGCCGCCGTCTGCTTCGGCGACATGGGGTACCGGGCCACCACGCTCGACACCATCGCCGCCAAGGCCGGCATCTCGAAGGTCACCCTCTACACGCACGTGGCCAGCAAGGAGGATCTCCTCTGGGCCGTGTTCGAGCGGACACTGGCCGCCTTCCGCCGGGGTCTGGCCGACATCGTCGAGCAGGACCTCGCCCCCGACGAGAAGCTCAGGCGCATCGTCCGGCACCAGGTGCAGTTGCTCACGAGCAACCTCCCCTTCCTCACCGTCTTCTTCAGCGAGGAGAGCGGGCTGTCCCCCCATCTGGCCGCGCGCGTCGCGCGCGAGAAGCGGGAGTACGACCGCACCATCGAGCGCGTGGTGCGCCAGGGGATCCGTGAGGGGCTGGTCCGCGAGCTGTCACCCACGCTCCTCGTCTTCGGGCTGCTCGGCATGGCCGGGTGGCTCTACAAGTGGTATCGGCCGGAGGGCGCCCTGGGCCCCGAGAAGATCAGCGCCTTCTTCGTGGACCTGCTGGAGCGCGGATACCTCCGCGAGGAGGCCCGCCCGGACGCCGATCGGCTGACGCGGGCCCTCGAGGCCATGGAAAGGCGGCTCGCCCGCCTGGAGCGGGGGCTGGCCGAGGGCCGTGGTCGGTGGGGGCCCTCGGGGTCGCGCTGAATCCAGCCCCCTGGGCTCTGACCCCCGCTGACACACCACGACCACGGCCTCCTGGCGCCAGGACGAGCAGCGGCTGGTCCAGCATCACTGGTTCGAGGAGCCCGCCGCCGTGAAGGTGTTTGTCCGGACCGGCTCCTTCAGGGACGTCGTGGTCCTTTGCCGGCCGGTGCGCTGACGGCGCGCACCGAGAGCCCGCTCGCCCTTGAGGTCGCGCACCGCGGCTCCCGGCCTGAGCGCGAGCTGTGCGCGCCGATCCGTGACCTTCCCTGTCACACACCTCACCGATGATGCCGCCATGGCACCCGAGGACCTGCACGCGCTGACCGAGCGGCTCCTCGACACGGCCCGCGAGCGGTTCCTTCGCGACGGCGCGCACGAGGGCATCGCCTACCTCCTCGTGCGAGGTGTCCACACCTCCATCGCCGTCACATTGGCGGCCGCGGAGGACCGGGCCGTGGTCCGGCGCATCTTCGAGGCCGCCGCTCGTGAGGGGGCCGAGGCCTGCGCCCTCGTGACCGAGGCGCGAAGCCGGACGGGAGAGGGGCTCCTGGTCGTGGAGGCCGCCAGCCGCGACGGGCACACGCTCCGGGAGCTGATCGTCGAGCGGACGCGAGAGGGTAACCGCCTGAGAGCGAAGGGGCCCGCCGATCCCGGCGCCTCACCGCTCCTGGCTGGCCTTCTCTGGCCCGGGAGGTCAGGCCCCGTCCCCGAGAGGGAGTGATGACGAGGTCGCCAAGAGCCACCTACTCGATCCCGTGGCGAGCTGCGAGGGCCTGGATCTTCCGGAATCCGATGAACTCGTCGAACTCGGCCTCGGGGGTGAGTCGAGACTCGAGGGCGCCACGGTCGCCGTGGGCTCGGAAGGCCGCGAGGGTCTCCTGCACGGCGCGGTGGGCGGCGAAGAGCAGGAGCGAGTCAGCGTCACGGCGCTGCCGAATCCGTTCTCGGCATCCGCGATCACCGGGATGCCCTCGACGGCCCCCACGACGGCCGCGGCGTGATCCACCATCTCCCGCATGCTCACGAGCCCCGCGTCGGGCAACCCGAGCCGGCTCGCCGCCGTCGCGTAGGAGCCGATGTAGACCGCCGCGAATCCGGCGCGCTCCACCAGCCTGGCGCTCACGGCATCGTGGGCGCCCGGCGCCACGATGATCCCCGATGCGTTCAGCAACTCCCGCAATCCCCGCGCGTTGCGCATGTCGCGCTCTCCTCCCTTCCTTACCCTGCCTCGCCTTCCGACTCGACGACGACCAGGAGATCGCCGCCATTGACCTGCTGGCCCACCTCCACGCGCACCTCCGCCACACGGCCGGCAGTGACAGCGGCCACGTGGTGCTCCATCTTCATGGCTTCGAGGCTGACGAGCGTCTGGCCGGGGGTGACCTGATCGCCTGGAGCGACACTGACGGCGACCACGCGGCCCGGCATGGGCGCGGTGTGGGCGCCGCGCACCTGCTCGTGGTGGGGCAGCGGGAAGCGTGGGATCTCGTCCAGGCGGACCTCGCCGACGGCGCCCTGGACCCACCAGTGCTCGCCATGGGCGAGGAGCCGCAGGCGGCGCCTCACGCCGTCCATCTCGAGGTCCACGACGGCATCGAAGGCCACACCGGCCGGCGGGGCGCCGTCAGCGCCGCCGGGCATGCTCACGACCTCGAGCCGCGCCCGGCCGCTCTGCCCCAGGCACTCCCAGGCGAAGGCGCCGTCGCGCTCGCGCTGGTAGTGGACGAGAGCCTCCTGCTGACCGTGGTGATACCGCGCCTCGTGCGGGGCGCTTGGATTGTTGCGCCAGCCCGAGGGCACCGCGCGGAGCACGCGCGCGACCGCGCGGCGGCGCGCCTGGTCGCCCAGCGCCGCGGCCAGCGCCGCCCAGCACAGCTCGGCGGCACCGGGCTCCCGACGGCGCGCCGGTTGGTGCCGCTCGATGAAGTCGGTGGTGGTGTCCCCGGCCAGGAAGGCCTCGTGGCGCAGCACCGCCACGAGGAAGTCTCGGTTGGTGGTGACGCCGTGCACGCGCAGCCGCGCCAGCACGGTGGCGAGCCTCAGCGCCGCCTCCGTGCGGGTTGCCGCGTGGACGATGACCTTGGCGAGCATCGGGTCGAAGTGCACGGACACCTCGCTGCCGGCCTCGACGCCCGAGTCGAAGCGCGCGCCGAGCCCCGCCGGCTCCTCCCAGGCGAGCAGGCGCCCGGCCGCGGGCAGGAAGTCATGGGCCGGGTCCTCGGCGTACAGCCGTACCTCGATGGCGTGCCCCTGAACGCCGATCTCCTCCTGCTCGCGCTCGAGCCGCTCCCCCTGCGCGATGCGGAGCTGCTCGCGGACGAGATCAAGGCCGGTGATGGCCTCGGTCACGGGATGCTCGACCTGGAGCCGC
>JACOVB010000060.1 GCA_016177555.1 Candidatus Rokuibacteriota bacterium | reverse complement strand
GCTCGAGGCCAGGAGCGGGCGGCGCGGCCGCTCCTGGCCCAGGGGCACCGGCTGGCGCCGGGCTCCGAGGTTCACGGCAACGGTGAGCGCCCCCCGCTCGATGCGCATCCAGCCCGCCGGCTGGTCCCAGTCCACCCGGACGAGGTCCATGCGTCCGTCCGACAGCGCAGCCTGGGCACGCCGCAGCCGGATCAGGTCTCGGTGCCAGGCGAGGAGGCTCGCGTGCGGCTCGCGGGCCGGCTCGCTCCAGTCCAGCCGCGACCGCTCGAAGGTCTCGGGCGCCTGCGGATCCGGCACCTCCTCGGGGTTCCAGCCGAAGGCGGCGAACTCGCGCCGCCGGCCATCTCGCACCGCGGCGCCGAGCGCCGGGTCGTCGTGGTCGGTGAAGTACTGGAACGGCGTTCGCGCTCCCCACTCCTCGCCCTGGAAGAGCATGGGCACGAAGGGTGCGGTCAGGACCAGGGCGGCGCCGATCATGAGGCGCCCGGGCCCCACCAGCTGGCTCATCCGCTCGCCGCGAGCGCGATTGCCCACCTGATCGTGGTTCTGCAGACATCCCACGAAGCGCTGCCCGCCGAGCCCGGTCGCCGCGCGCCCGTGCCGCCGGCGGCGATAGGCCGACCGCCGGCCCGCATAGACGAAGCCCTCCCGGAGTGCCGCGGCCACATCCGGCATCCCGCCGAAATCGGCGTAGTACCCCTGGCGCTCGCCCGTGAGCAGGGCATGGAGGGCGTGATGGTAGTCCTCGTTCCACTGGGCGTCGAGGCCGTAGCCGCCCGCGACCGGGGCCTGGACCAGCCGCGGGTCGTTGAGGTCGCTCTCGGCAATCAGGACCAGGTGGCGGCCGAGATGCGCCTCCAGCGCCCGCACCTCGGCGGCGAGCTGCTCCAGGACATGCGTTGCCGAGCGGTCGAGCATGGCGTGCACGGCGTCGATGCGGAGTCCGTCCATGTGGTAGTCCCGGAGCCACATGAGCGCGTTGTCGCAGAGGAAGCGCCGGACCTCGTCGCTCTCCGCCGCGTCCAGGTTCACGGCCTCTCCCCACGGCGTCCGGTAGCGATCAGTGAAGTACGGACCGAAGCGACCCAGGTAATTGCCCGCGGGGCCCAGGTGGTTGAAGACGACGTCGACAATCACCGCGAGGCCCCGGCCGTGACAGGCGTCCACGAGGCGCTTGAGGCCGACCGGCCCCCCGCAGCCATGGTGAGGGGCGAAGAGATCCACCCCGTCGTAGCCCCAGCCCCGCGCGCCCGGGAACTCGACCACCGGCATCAGCTCTACATGGGTGACGCCCAGGCTCACAAGGTGATCGAGCCGGTCGACCACGGCCTCGAAGGTGCCGGCCCCGGTGAACGTCCCCACATGGAGCTCGTAGATCACCGCGGCCGCGAGCGGTGGCGGCTGCCACCGCGCATCGCTCCAGGTGAAGGCTCCGTGGTCCAGGACTCTCGATGGCCCGTGCACCCCCGCCGGCTGCCATGGGGAGCGCGGATCGGGCAGCGGCGGGCTCCCGTCCAGCGCGAAGCCATAATCGGTTCCCGGGGCGGCCGAGGGCTCCTCGACCTTCCACCACCCGTCGCCGCGGGGGCTCATGGCGATGCGCCGGGTCCCGATTGTCAGCTCTACCTGGCCGGCGCGAGGGGCCCACACTGTGAACGTGGTCACGGGCGCGGCCTCCTTCCAGTGGGCAAGCGGTGCAACGGCTGCGCCACGCCCCGAAACGCTGGTGGGTCGGACCTGATCGGAAGTCGGAGGCAGCGGATCCGGCGACACGATGTCGCTGGAGCGTCACGGTGTCGCCCCGCGCCGGCAGTCATGCCACGCAACTCCCCGTCCCCGCGAGGCTCCTTGTTGGCACACCCTTCGCACTGTGTTGGCATCGGACCATCCCCATGAGCACCGTGACGATCCCCTTCGACCCGGGCCCCCGAGGGCCTGCGATCGCCCGTGTCGCTCTGGGCCGGGGCCTCATGCGGTTACCGCTGCTCCGGGGCCTCACGATCCGGCCCGCCCTCGCGAAACGCCGCCACGACGTCGTCGTACACCCGATGGGTGAGAGCGGCGATGGCGTCCCAGCCGAAATGCTCCTCTACCCGGCGGCGGCCAGCCAGGCCCAGGGCACGGGCCCGGGCAGGGTCCTCGAGGAGCGCGCGCAGCGCCCGGGCCAGGGCCGCCGGCTCCCCTGGCGGCACGAGCAGGCCCGTGACCCCGTCCTCCACGACCTCCGGGATGCCGCCGACCCTGGAGGCGACCACCGCCGCCTCGCAGGCCATGGCCTCGAGGTTGATGATCCCGAAGGGCTCGTACACCGACGGACAGGCGAAGACGGCCGCGTGACTGTAGAGCTGGATCAGCTCTGGAACGGGCACCATCCCGGGGATCCATCGGATGCGGGGATGGTCCGCCACGGCGCGGGCCAGTCGCGCCTCCAGATCCGGCGTGTCGGGGGTGCTGGCACACAGCACAAGCTGGAGGCTCTCGGGGAGTCCCCGGAAGGCTTCCAGGAGCGGGAAGAGACCCTTCTGCTCCGAGATCCGGCCCACGAAGAGGACATACGGGGAACGTACCCCGTACTGATCAAGGGCGTCGCGCAGGGTGGTGCGGCGGTAACGCTGCACGTCGATGCCGTTGTGGACCACGACGACCCGCGCCGGGTCGACCGCGAAGAACCGAGACACGTCCCGGCGCATCGCTTCCGACACGGCGATGACGCGGTCGGCCGCCTCCACGGCGCAGCGCTCGGCCCAGGCCGACAGGCGGTAGCCCGTGTCGAGCTGGTCCGCCTTCCAGGGGCGCAGCGGCTCCATGCTGTGGAGAGTGACGACCAGGGGGATGCGGTGCAGCGTCCGCACCAGGAGGCCGCCCAGGGCCACGTACCAGGTGTGGGCATGCGCCACGTCGGCGGCCACCGGATCGCGGGCCATGGCCAAACCCACCGACAGGGCCTCCAGCGCCCCCGAGTAGCGCGGCTCGCCGGGGCCGCCCCGCAGCCGATCCCAGGGCTCGTAACCGCGCGCGACGATGGG
>JACOVB010000059.1 GCA_016177555.1 Candidatus Rokuibacteriota bacterium | reverse complement strand
GAAGACGGAGCGGGTGAGCAAGGCCTTCGGCGCCAACCTGGCCGTCGCCGGCGTCTCCCTCGAGATCGAGGAGGGCACCCTCCACACCATCATCGGGCCCAACGGCGCCGGCAAGACGACGCTCTTCAATCTCCTCACCAAGGACCTCGCGCCCACCTCCGGCCGCATCGTCTTCGCCGGCGAGGACGTCACGCACCGGCAGCCCTACGAGATCTCGCGGCTGGGCGTGGGGCGTTCGTACCAGATCACCAGCGTCTTCGCGGGCATGACCGTCCACGACAACGTCTGGGTCGCGGCCTACCGGCACGCGCGCCGGGGCTTCTTCGACTTCTGGAGCCGCGCCGGGTGTTTCACGGACGTGGACCGGCGGACCGAGGACGTGCTGGCCGAGGCCGGGATCGCCGGCCGCGGGGCGATGCTGGCGCGGGAGCTGTCCTACGGCGACCAGCGCCTGCTCGAGATCGCCATCGCCCTGGCCACGGTGCCCCGGCTCCTGCTGCTCGACGAGCCGACCAGCGGCCTCAGCCAGGAAGAGACGCAGAAGGTCGCGGGGCTGATCCGCCGCCTGGCGCGGCAGTACACGGTCGTGATGATCGAGCACAAGGTGGACGTGGTGATGACGATCTCCGACCGGATCACGGTGATGAACTTCGGCGAGGTCATCGCCGAGGGGTCCCCCGCCGAGATCACGGCCAACGAGCGCGTGAAGAAGGCGTACTTCGGGACGTGACGATGCTGCTCGAGGTCGAGGACATCCACACCTACTACGGGCTCAGCCACGTGCTGCACGGCGTGCGGCTGACGGTGGGGGAGGGCGAGGTCGTGGCCCTGCTCGGCCGGAACGGCGCGGGCAAGACCACGACGCTCCGGAGCATCATCGGCCTCACGCCGCCGGCGCGGGGCCGCATCACGTTCAAGGCGGAGCGGATCTCCGGCCTGCCGCCGTACGCCGTCGCCCGCAAGGGCCTCGCCTACGTCCCGGAGACCCGCGAGGTCTTCTCGCTGCTCAGCGTGGAGGAGAACCTGATGCTGGCCCAGAAGCGCGACTCGCGGTGGGACCGGGAGCGCATCCTCGGCTGGTTCCCGAACCTGCGCCCGCTCCTCGGCCGGAAGGGCTCGCAGATCAGCGGCGGCGAGCAGCAGATGACCGTGATCGGGCGCGGCCTCCTGACGGGCCCCGAGCTCCTGCTCCTCGACGAGCCGTCGCAGGGCCTGGCGCCGCTGATGGCGGCGACCGTGCTCGGGATGCTGAGGGACCTCAAGCGCGAGCGGCTGAGCGTCCTCATCGTGGAGCAGAGCGTGAAGATCGCCATGGAGCTGGCCGACCGGATCTACATCCTGGCGAACGGCTGCATCGTGTTCGAGGGCACGCCCACCGACCTGCAGCAGCGCCCGGAGGTCGTGGAGCGGCACATGGGCGTGAGCGCCTGACGCACCTTGACTGGGAGAGGCCGGGGGGCATCGGGCGCGCCGCGCCCGGGACACCCGCGGCCCCTGAGCGCCGCGCGGCGCGGACGGGAGACCCCTGATGCCGGCAGGAACTGAGATGAAGCTCGCGGTGATCCAGATGCAAAGCGTCCTGGATCCGGCGACGAACATCGACAAGGCCGCGAAGTACGTGGACGAGGCCGTGGCGACGCACCGCCCGGACCTGGTCGTCATCCCGGAGTTCTTCAACATCGTCTACGTGTTCCAGTACCGGGACTACGCGCACATCGACTACGCCGAGCGCGACGGCGGCCCGGCGATCAGCCGGATGCGGGACCGCGCTCGCGCCCACGGGGTGCACGTGATCGCCACGATCTTCGAGGAGGACCAGGCGGGCGTCTACTACGACACCGCCATGGTCATCGATCCCGAGGGGCGCATCGCCGGGAAGTACCGGAAGGTGCACCCGGCCGCCGTCAACAGCCTGGAGAAGATCTACTTCCGCTTCGGCTCCCACTTCCCGGTGTTCACGGTGGGCGACTGGCGGGTCGGCATCAACATCTGCTACGACACGTTCTTCCCCGAGTCCGCCCGCTGCGCGGCGGTGAACGGGGCGGAGCTGATCGTCGTGCCGTTCGCGGCGCCGGCGCTCGCCTGCTGGCGGGAGATCATGGTCACGCGCGCCTTCGAGAACGGCGTCTACTTCGCCCCCTGCAACAAGGTCGGCCTGGAGGGCGAGTGGACGTTCGGTGGGCGCAGCATGATCGTCGATCCCACCGGCGCCGTCGTGGCCGACGCCGGCGAGGGCTCGGACCGGATCATCTGCGCCACGCTCGACCGCCGCGCGGTCTTCGCCGCGCGCCGCGCCAAGCCCATGTTTCGCGACCGGCGGCCGGACCTGTACGCGCCCATCTGCACGGCGACCGAGGACATCCCGCGGATCGACTAGACGGCCGCGTCCGGCGGCGGCAGGGTCGGACACGCGGTCAAGACAAGGAGCGCTGCGATGCTAGACCTGATCATCCGTGGCGGCACCGTCATCGACGGCTCCGGGCGGCCGGGCTTCCCGGCCGACGTGGGCATCCAGGGGGACCGGATCGTGGCCGTCGGTCACCTCGGGGACGCTCGCGCCGACCAGGTCGTCGACGCGACCGGGCTCACGGTGACGCCCGGGTTCATCGACCTCCACACCCACTCGGACTTCACCCTGCTCGTCAACCCCTCGGCCGAGAGCGAGGTCCACCAGGGCGTCACCCTGGAGGCCGTGGGCAACTGCGGACACAGCTGCGCGCCGGTGGCCGATCCGGAGATCCTCAAGCGGCACATCTTCGGCTACCACCCGTCCGCGGAGATCACGTGGCGGACCTTCGACGAGTACCTCTCGCAGCTGTCGAAGAACGCGCTCGGTGTCAGCGTGGTGGCGTTCGTGGGGCACGGCGCCGTCCGCCTGGCCGTGCTGGGCGCCGAGCCGCGCGCGGCGACGCCCGAGGAGATCGGGACGATGGAGCGCCTGGTGGACGACGCCCTCGCCGCGGGCGCGATCGGCCTCAGCACCGGGCTCGAGTACGCGCCCGGCAGCTCCTCGCGGACCGACGAGGTCGTCGCGCTCACGCGGGTCGCGCGAAAGCACGAGGCGCTCTACGCCACCCACGTCCGCAACCGCGACTACTTCTACGAGCAGGGGATCGGCGAGGCGCTGGCCGCCGCCCGGCTCTCGGGCGCGAAGCTCCAGATCTCGCACATCACGCCCAAGTTCGGCGCGCCCCCGCACGCCCTCGAGCACACCATGGACATGCTCGAGTGGAGCCGCCAGGCGGGGGTCGACCTCGGCTACGACATGATCCCGCACAACTGGGGCCCCACCACGATGAGCGCGGTCCTGCCGCCGTGGGCCTTCGAGGGCGGGATCCCGCGCCTGCTCGAGCGGCTGGGCGACCCGGCGACGCGCGAGCGGCTCAAGCAGAACCCCTACCCGATCTGGAAGCTGGTGCCCGCGAAGCGGTGGGACGACATCGTGCTCTTCGAGTCGACTCGGAACGCGGACCTCGTGGGGTCGACCTTCGAGGAGATCGGCCGGCGGCGCGGCGTCGACCCGTACGACGCGGTGCTCGACATCCTCCGCGAGGAGGGCGACGCGCTCTACTCGGTCACCTGGGTGGGGCAGCTCATCTCCGAGGAGGACCTGATCGCCACCATGCGGGGGCGGGACTGCGCGCTGATGTCGGACTCGATCACGCTCGCCCCCACCGGCGCGCTCGGGAAGGTGAAGTTCGCGCCGAGCAGCTACGGCTGGACGGCGCGCCTCTTCCAGCGCTTCGTCCGCGAGAAGCGCGTGCTCGGGCTGGAGGACGCCGTCTACCGGATCACCGGGCTCCCGGCGGCGCGCCTCGGCCTGAAGGACCGCGGGCATCTGCGGCCCGGGGCCTTCGCCGACGTCACCGTCTTCGACCCGGCCACGATCACCGACAACTCCACGCTCAAGGACCCCAACCGGTACCCGTCGGGCATCGACAGCGTCGTCGTGAACGGGAAGCTGGCCCTCCACCGCGGCGAGCGGACACCGGTCAATGCCGGGCGGGTCCTCCGCCGCGGCGCCGCGTGACCCGGGCCCCAGAGGAGCAAACGACATGGTTGACGTGAGCACGGTGGGCGGGCGAGGGTCGGCCGCGCACGGCGGCCCGATCCAGGCCTTCTTCACGAAGGGGAGGGCGCCCCGGCCCGTGATCGAGCGGGCGAGCGGCATCTACATGTGGGACCGCGAGGGGCGGCGCTACATCGACGCGTCCTCGGGCCCGGTGGCGAGCAACCTCGGTCACGGCAACGCGCGCGTGCTCGAGGCGATGCGGCGGCAGGCCGAGCGCGTGGCCTTCGCGTTCCCCGGCGTCTTCGAGAGCGAGGCCAACCGCGCCCTCGCGGACCTGGTGACGGGGCTGGCGGGGCCGGGCCTCGACCGCGCCTTCTTCGTCTCGGGCGGGTCGGAAGCGACCGAGGCGTGTGTCAAGCTCGCGCGGCAGTACGCGGTCGTCCGGGGCGAGGCGTCCCGGTGGAAGGTGATCTCCCTGAACCCCTCCTACCACGGCGCCACGCTGGGAGCGCTCGCGCTGAGCGGCGACTGCCAGGCCGCGGAGATCTTCGGGCCGCTGATGACGCCGATGCCGAAGGTCCCCGCGCCGCTGACCTACCGCGTCCCCGAGGGCCAGGACGCGGTGGGCTACGCGGAGGTCTGCGCCGACGCCCTGGACGAGGAGATCCGCCGGCAGGGGCCCGAGACCGTCCTGGCCTTCATCATGGAGCCGGTGGGCGGGCTCGCCCGCGGCGCCGCCGTCGCGCCCGACCCGTACTACGGGGCGGTGCGCGAGATCTGCCGGCGCCACGGCGTGCTGCTCATCTACGACGAGGTGATGAGCGGGGCCGGCCGCACCGGGAAGTTCCTGGCCGCCGACCACTGGCCGGAGGGGAGGCCGGACCTGGTCCTGCTGGCCAAGGGCATCGCGGCCGGCTACACGCCGATGGGCGCGGTCCTGGCGCCCGACAGCATGGTGGAGACCCTGGCCGCCGCCGGCGGCTTCAACCACGGGCACACGTACTTCGCCAACCCGCTGTCCTGCGCCATCGGGCACGCGGTGGTCACGGAGATGCTCGAGCGCGACCTGATCTCGAACGCCGCCCGGATGGGGGCCCGCCTCCGCGCCCGCCTCGATGCGATCCAGGCCCGCAGCGCCATCATCGGGGATGTGCGCGGCAAGGGCCTGCTGATGGCCTTCGAGATCGTCGCCGACAAGGCGACGAAGGCGATGCTCCCGCTCCCGCTGATGGCGCCCTACCGGCTGGCGGAGTTGGCCATGGAACGCGGCCTCCTCATCTACGCGCGCCGCACCAGCAAGGGTGCCTTCGGCGACTGGCTGATGATCGCACCGCCGCTCATCACGACCGAGGCGGAGATCGACGAGATCGCCGACCTGCTCTCGAAGAGCGTGAACGCGTACGAGGCCGAGCTCTCGGAGGCCGGCGCCCTCACGGGGTGAGCGTGCCGTCGGTGGCCGGCGCAGCCAGCGTGCGCTGCACGACCGGCCGAGGCGTCGAGTGACCTGTATCAGTTGGTGGATATTGTGCCCTTCGCCCCTGGCGCTATTCTTCAGGCATCTCCTTCGGCCAAGCCTCCTATCGGCTGGTTGAACCTTGGCGTACTGACCGCGACTGGTCGCGCGCATGATCCTCGCCCACCGGGGCCGCTCGCTCTCCCGCGAGTCTCCCGGCCCAGCCGCGCCCGCGCCGGCGGCCCCAGGGGGCGCGCGGCGCTCCTCGGCCGCTCGCGCAGGCTGGTGCGCGCCTCGGCGGGCGTGGTCGCCTTCCTCCGGGGGCCGTCGCGGGGGTCGGTGTTCCCGGTGCGGGAGGCCATCGGGGCGGCGAAGCCGGCCGCGGTGGTACTCGCCCGAGGCGGGGCGGCGCTGCCGGCCTTCTCCGGCGGCCCGCGGACGCCGTGCACCATCGGCTCCGTCGCGGCCTTCCGCTGGGTGCCGGCGCCAGGGTCGCCCGAGCCCGACGACGCGCAGCCGGCACGGGGAAGCCCTGGCTGGACCGGGTCTTCCAGGTGCCGGAAAGGGAGCCCACCCACGCCCTCCCTCGCGCACATCGCCTCGCTGAGCCAGGGCGACCGGCTCTGGTTCCAGCGCGGCATCCTGGTCGGCGACACGGTGGTCGTGCCCCACGAAGCCCTCTCGGGCACGCCGGCCTTCCTCGCCACGCCGCGGCTGATGGGCCGCTTCCGGTGTACGGCCGGGGAGGCGGCGGGGCTTGTCGAGCTGTTCCTGGCGCTTGATGCCGGCCCGGCCGTTGTCGTCCGCGACGAAGCCGAGGCCCGGCAGCGCGGCGCCGCCGCCGTCAGCGAGGATCTCGCCCACCTGGTGGCCCGGCTGGCCCTCGCCGAGGCCGTGCCCGACGAGGGCGCGCTCGAGCACGCCGACTGCCTCGCCGACAGCGCAGTCCTCGTGTCCACGGATGGACAGGTGTGGTGGGGCTTCCTTGGGCGCATGGGGCCTCCAGACTCCAGAGTCAGATGGGGCCACGGAGATCACGGGTGCCTGGCCTGTCAAGCGGGAAAGCGCCAGGCCGGGCAATGTTTGAAACGCATTACGCTCATGGCCAATTGCCACGCCCTGGGTCAGCCTTTGCTGAACAGGTGCAAGGTATAGGTTCAGACATGGAGACGCCAGTCCTCGACCTCACCCGTGACCAGATCCTCGCCGGCATCGAGCGGGGCCTGAAGCAGCGCGGTCTCTTCTACTCGGCCGCGGATCTGGTGCAGGCGTATCGAGATGGCCGCCTCGGGGATCCAGCCGCCGTTGCCGACCTCATCGCCTTGACCGCGCTCCTGACGGACGACGACTCCCTGTTTGTCCGTCCCTGAGCTTTCCCGACTGCTGGATCAGGTCCGCGACCTGACCGCCCAGTACCGCGCCGGCACGCCCGAATCCTTCGGAGCCTTCCGGGATCTCGTCCAGCTGCTGCTCGGCGTCACGATCCTGAGCGGCGACGCCGGCGTGCGGCTCACCTACGGCCCTCGCGAGCGCGACCCCGCGCTCATCGAGGGCGTGGCCGTCCCCGATTAGGCCGTCTTCCGGCTGAACGGTGGGCGCTTCCTCCGTGTCTCCATCTCGCTTGTATCGAGAGCCTCACGAGGGTCGACACCGGCTCAAGGTGGAGCGGGCCTCGTACCAGTACCAGACCGATGACGCCGGGAACCGGTGGGTGTTCCGGTATGACGACGAGCGGATTCCCCCCGCGCCGCATCCCGCCTCCCATCTCCAGGTTCGGGGCGGACTCGGAGAGTTGGTCCCTCACCCCCACGGCAGGCTGGAGCGGGTCCACTTCCCGACGGGCCGGGTGTCCCTGGAAGCAGCGATGCGACTCCTGATCGAGCAGTTCAGCGTTCCGTCGAACACGGCGCCCGAGGTGTGGCGCCGCGTGCTCGCGGAGAGCGATCGCGCCTTCGAGGAGATCGCCCACTGGCGTCTGGTGGATGCCCCAGCGGTACTTCAGCGCCCACGGCGTCGACGCGGTGGCCGAGCTGTTCATCCGCGACATCACCCGGGGCATCGGTGACAGCGGCGTCAAGGCGGCCATCATCAAGTGCGCCACCGATACCGCCTCCCGGCGCTCCGCGCGGCCGGCGTCACCGAAGGTCAGATCGACCAGATGCTGGTGCGCAACCCGCGGGCGATCTTCGAGGCCTCGGGGCGCTGAGGCACCCGGGCTGTCGCGTCGCGCCGCCGCGGCCCTATAAGCGCGTCACGTCAGCGCAGAGGAGAGAGCACCCGCGATGTCGGTCATCCTGGGCACGGGCGCATAATGGAGCGCGGGCCGAACCCGCGTTTCTACATCGGCGAGATCGGCGGCGGCGGCGCCGTCAACTACGAGATCCCCAACATCGGGCCGCGGATCAGCATCTTCAGTCGCCAGGGCGAGATGCTGGCGAGACTGGGCCAGCGCCCGGCCGGGCTCGAGCCGGGCCAGTTCATCTCGCGCCACGGGCTCGCGGTCGACTCCCACGGCGACATCGACGTCGGCGAGGAGTCGTTCCCCAACTGGGGCAATCGCTACAAGGGCCAGCGCCACCCGGCCGGGCTGCGAAGCCTGCAGAAGCTCGTCAAGGTGTGCTGAGGAAGGAGGCGTCATGGCCCCGCCCGTGACCCTGAAGGTCTTCTCCGAGTCCGCGGTGCTCCTCGAGATTGGGCAGCAGGCAGGCCTGTCGGCCGACGGTGCCCGCGAGGTGTTGGAGGAGCGGACGTTCAAGGACGCCGTCGACCCGGACTGGAACCTCTCGCGCCAGTACGGGATCACGGGCGTGCCGACGTACGTCGCCGGCCGCTACGGCGCCGTCGGCGCGCAGCCCTACGAGGCGCTGGAGCAGCTCGTGCGCAAGGCCGCGACGGCGGACGACGCCGAGGAGTAGGAACGGCCTCAGGCGTCGGGGTCAGCGGCGCGCGGCGCGTCCTGACGGGGCAGTCCGAGCGCCACGAGGACACCCAGGGCATTGCCGCCGGCGGCGATCAGGACCGCTGCGCCATAGCCCTGGGTCAGGTCGAAGAGGCGGCCGGCCGTGATCGGCAGCACGATGGCGGCGGCGCACCACGCGGTGTAGAGGCGGCTGGCCATCCGGCCGTACAGCGCGTGCCTCCAGTACACGGCCACCGCAGCCGCCGTGACGCCGGAGATCACCCCGTAGCCCAGCCCCACGAGCGCCAGCGCGAGCACCGACACCCCGGGGCCGGGCCACAGCGTCAGCGCCACGTTGCCGGCGAGCGCGACGGCGTGGGCGCCGGCTGCCACCGTGGGAATGGCGAGCCAGTCGACCATCCAGCCGCCCCCCATGCGCGCGGCCGCGATGCTGCCGGTGATGAACGTCGTGCCGTAGACGGCGAGCGTGGCGGCGCCGCCGTAGGAGGCGATGATGCCCGCGGCCTGGCTGAGCACCATGAGCCCGGCGGACGCCGCCAGGAAGAAGACGAGCCACATCCGCCAGAACAGGGGCCGGCGACGCTCCTGGGCGTCGGGCTCGACGGCCGCGGTCGCCGCCGCGAGCGTGATCCCCGAGCGCGCGATGAGCCACGCGCTGATCACCCCGGTGACGGCCAGGACAGTGGCGAGCCCCCCGAGCGTGGCGCGCACGCCGAACTCGCGGACGGACCACCCGAAGAGGGGCGCGGCGATCATGGCGCCCGCGGGATACAGGCCGATGATATAGCCGTTCACCAGGCCCTGGTGTCTCGTCACCGCCAGGTTCACCGCCTGCTGCATGAGGATGTACCCAGCGCCGCCACCGGCGCCGAAGAGCAGCCCGTATCCGATGGCCAGCTGGGCCAGCCCGCCGGCCGTGGCGGCAAGCGCGATGCCCAGGGTGCTCGCGGCCGCGCAGGCCAGCACCAGTATCGGGGTCGACGCGAGGCCGTAGACGTGGGGCGCCAGGTTCATGCCGGCGCCAAATCCGGCCGTGGCCAGGGCGAAGACGAGCGCGAGATCGGCTCGGCTCAGCCCGAGCAGAGTTTCCAGCGGCGTCAAGAACACGCTGAACGCATAGAGCGAGCCGAGCGGGGTATTGAGTGCGGTGGCGGCCGCGACCGCGCGCCACGGGCTCTGCCTGACGTCGGTGTCGCTCACGATGATCGGCCGTCCCCGTGTGTGCAGGCAGTGGCCGCCGGCGTTTTCGATGGGAGGGCGGTGGCTACGCGGCCAGAGTATACGGGATTCTCGCGCCGGCGGACACCCCGCGGTGGCCCGAGGATCTCGGTCGGCGCCGCCGGCGGGCGGAGCGAGTCCCGCCGGACGTCGAGACGGGCGGATCGTGTCCATGAAATCCTAGCTCATATCGCTAGGATTTCATGGTACAGCCCCAGCTCGGAATCACGATCGGCGCCGGGACGATCCGCAGGTTCTGGACGATGCTCGCCCACTACCACGCTCAGATCTGGAATGGCGCCGAGCTGGCGCGGGCCTTCGGCATTGCCGAATCCACGGTGAAGCGATATCTCGACCTGCTGGCCAGTACGTTCATGGTGCGCGTGCTGCTGCCCTGGAGCGAGAACATCGGCAAGCGCGTGGTGAAGACGCCCAAGGTCTACATCGGCGATACCGGCCTGCTCCATGCGCTGCTCGACATTCCGAGCGCTCGGGCCCTCGAGACACACCCCAAGGTCGGGGCCTCGTTCGAGGGGTTCGCTCTGCAGGAGGTGAGGCGGGCGCTCTCCGCGCGACCCGAGCAGTGCTTCTTCTGGGCCACCCATCAGGGCGCCGAGCTGGACCTGCTCGTGGTGCGGGGGGGAAGGCGCCGCGGATTCGAGTTCAAGCGGACCGATGCGCCCGGCGTCACGAAATCCATGCACGTCGCGATCCGAGATCTGGGCCTCGAGTCGATCGACGTGGTCCATGCCGGCGGCGACACGTATCCTCTCTCGACCAAGATTCGGGCGCTCGCCATCTCCAGGCTGACGACAGAGTTGGGCCGGGCTCGCCGGGCCGGACGACGGTAGCGCACGGCCTTCTCTACGGCTCGCGGTGTTACGCCACTGTACGGACCCCGCGCGGCGGGGCGCTCGGAGGTTATCCCGCGCTGCCTCGATGCTGTCGATCACGAAGCCACAGCGGCCATGTCACGTGACGGGGCGATCGCGGTGGCTGGCTCGTCGCCAGCGCCGTCGCGTTCGCCGGGCCTTTCGTGGTCAGCTCTTCTCACACGCGTCTTCGCGCTCGACGTTCTTCTCTGTCCCAGGGGCGGGGGCCAACGGCGGATCGTGGGCGTGTCCACCGGAGGTGAGTGGCTCCGTGCGCTGCTCGAGCGGCTGGGGCTCGGCGATTGCACCGCGGCCAGGGGACCCTCACG
>JACOVB010000090.1 GCA_016177555.1 Candidatus Rokuibacteriota bacterium | reverse complement strand
GCTCCAGATGCCGCACGCCTTCCTCCAGCGCGAGACGGCGCGGCTCGGCATCGCGCTCCCCCAGCCCGGCCACTACGGCGCGGGGCTCGTCTTCCTCCCGCGGGAAGCCGGCCAGGCCGATGACTGCCGCCGCATCTTCGCGGAGATCGCCCGGGAAGAGGGGCAGCGGCTCCTCGGCTGGCGCGAGGTCCCCACCGACGACTCCCCCGTGGGCCCCAGCGCGCGCGCCGTGGAGCCGGTCATCCAGCAGGTCTTCGTGGGCCGCGCCGAGGGCGTGCCCGACCGCGCGGCCTTCGAGCGCAAGCTCTACCTCATCAGGAAGCGCGCCGAGCACGCGATCCGCGGCTCGAGCCTCGCCGGACGGAGCGCCTTCTACCTGCCGAGCCTCTCGGCCAACACCCTCATCTACAAGGGCATGCTCTCGGCCGACCAGATCGAGACCATGTTCCCCGACGTGACCGACCCCCTGGTCGAGTCGGCCCTGGCGCTGGTCCACCAGCGGATCCGTCACGTCGGGGAACATGGGCTCGATCTGGTCGGCCGAGAGCATGCCCTTGTAGATGAGCGTGTTCGCCGAGAGGCTTGGCAGGTAGAAGTAGCCGCGCTCGGACAGGCTCGACCGCCGGACGGCGTGCTCGGCGCGCTTGCGGATCACGTACAGCTTCCGCTCGAAGGCCGCCCGGTCCGGCACCCCCGCCGCGCGGGCGATGAACACCTGCTGGAACACGGGCTCCACGGAGCGGGCCGACGGGCCCACGAGGGAGGAGTCCGCCGGCACCTCGCGCCAGCCGAGCAGCGCCTGCCCCTCTTCGCGGATGATCTCGGCCAGGATCTGGCGGCACGCGTCCGCCTGCGCGGGATCGCGCGGCAGGAAGACGAGTCCCGCGCCGTAGTGGCCGGGCTGGGGGAGGGGGAAGCCGGCTCGCTCCGTCTCGCGCGAGAGGAAGGCATGCGGCATCTGGATGAGGATGCCCGCGCCGTCGCCCGTGTTGACCTCGCAGCCGCACGCGCCGCGGTGGAGCAGGTTCTTCAGCACCGTGAGCGCCTGGCTCACGATGGCATGCGAGCGCCGCCCCTTGATGTCCACGACGAAGCCCACGCCGCAGGCGTCGTGCTCGTGGACGGGGTCGTACAGGCCCTGCGCTTCGGGCATACCCGGCGTCGTCATCGCGCGTCCTCCATGTTGAAGCGAGACGATACACCAGCCCGGGGCATTAGCCAAGCGCAAACGTGAAAAATCATTCCATTAGCCGTGCTGATAGTGTAGCGTGGCGTCGTGAACCTCGACACCCTGAAGCTCTACTGCGAGGTGGCGCGGCTGCGAAGCTTTTCGCGGGGCGCCACGGCCAGCGGCGTCTCCCAGTCGGCGGCGAGCCAGGCCATCCAGCAGCTCGAGGCCGAGCTCGGCGCCGTGCTGCTCGACCGCTCGCGCCGGCCGCTCCAGCCCACGGAGGAGGGCCGCGGCTTCTTCGAGGCGTGCCGGACGCTGCTCCAGGGCTTCGAGCAGGCGCGCGCGGAGCTGGCCGCCTCGCGCCAGCGGGTGGAGGGGACGGTGCGCGTGGCCGCCATCTACTCTGTCGGGCTCCACGACATGAGCCGCCACATGCACCCCTTCATGTCGGCGCACCCGCAGGCGCGCGTGCTGCTGGAGTGCCTGCACCCGCACAAGGTGGTGGAGGCCGTGCTCAACGACGAGGCGGATGTGGGCATCCTCTCCTACCCGACGGCCACGCGCGCGCTGGAGGTCCTCCCGCTCCGCTCGGAGCCCATGGTGGTCGTGACCCATCCGAGCCACCGGCTGGCCCGCAAGCGGCGCGTGACCCCGGCCGACCTCAACGGCGAGGCCTTCGTCGCCTTCGACCACGACCTGGCCATCCGCAAGACCATCGACCGCGCGCTCAAGCAGCACAGCGTGCGCGTGAACGTCGTCATGGAGTTCGACAACGTGGAGACCATCAAGCAGGCCATCGGGATCGCCGCCGGCATCAGCATCCTGCCGCGGCCCACCGTGCTGAAGGAGGTGGAGATCCGGACGCTCGCCGCCGTCCCGCTCGCCATCCCGGGGCTCGTGCGCCCCATCGCCATCATCCACCGGCGCGGCAAGCGCCTGACGCCCGCGGTGGCGCGCTTCATCGAGCTTCTGCAGAAGGCCGACGACGCGGGCGCCGGCAGCACCCCAGCCTGAGCCCGGCATGGCGAACCCGCCCGCGCCCTCATCAGCACGAGGGCCATGGCAGCCAGCAGTATGGTAGTATGGCAATCGAAATGACCAAGGTGACATTCACCCTCGATGCCGAGACCGTCGCGCGGCTGCGCCGCACGGCGGCGCGGCTGTCCAGACCCCAGAGTCAGGTGGTGCGGGAGGCCATCCGCGACTACGACGAGCGCAGCGGCAGGCTCTCCGAGGACGAGCGGCGGCGCCTGCTCGAGGTCTTCGACCGCGTGGTTCCCGCGATCCGTCCCCGACCCGCCCGCGACGTGGACGCCGAGCTGAAGGAGATCGGCGCCTCACGTCGGGCGGGGAGCCTCCGGCGAGCCCGCAGCGCGGGGCGATGATCCACCTCGACACCTCTGCGCTCGTGGACGCCCTCACGCGCGACCGGCGCTCCGCCGCGCAGATCCGCGCGGCCATCGAGTCGGGGGAGCGCCTCGGCATCAGCGCCCTGACGCTGTACGAGTGGCTGCGCGGGCCGCGGACGCCCGAGGAGCTCCGGGCCCAGGAGGCCCTGTTCCCGGCCGCGGCCGCCGTCCCGTTCGGGCCCCGAGAGGCGGCGGTCGCGGCTGACCTCCACCGGGCGGCGCGACGCCCCCGGGCTCGCGCCGTGGACCTCGCCATCGCCGCGTGCGCGCTCGCGCACGGGGCGGCCCTCTGGACCCTCAACCCGGCGGACTTCGAGGACGTCCCGGGCCTCAGCCTCTACCGGTCTCGCTGACCCGCCCACGGCCCGCCGCACGTCATGGTACCGTAGAGCCATGGACGTGACGCGCTTTCTCTCCGCCTCGGGCATTCGCGTGTACATGATGCCCGTGGAGACCTTTCCGGGCCACATCAACAACATCTACCTGATCCTGGACGGAGACCTCATCACGCTCTTCGACGTGGGCTCGGGCACGGAGATGTCCATCGAGGGGCTGGAGCGCCACGTCGCGGAGGTGCGGGAGCGCTTCCGCGAGGACGTGAGCCTCGAGAAGGTCCAGCACGTGATCATCAGCCACGCCCACATCGACCACTTCGGCTGGGTGGGGCGCTTCGCCCGCCCGGGCGGCGCCGAGGTGTACGTGCACGAGCTGGACGCGCGCGTGCTGAACAACTTCGAGGAGCGCATCGTGCTGGCCTCCAAGGACCTGCGCGTCTTCATGGAGCGGGCGGGGGTGAAGCCCGCGGCGCGGGCCGCGCTCGAGGAGCTGTACCGCTTCTCGAAGGACTTCTTCAAGTCGGTGGAGATCAAGCACGCGGTCCGCGACCAGGACCGGATCATCAACGGCTACCGCGTGCATCACACGCCGGGCCATTGCCCGGGGCAGATCTGCCTCGAGGTGGAGGATCTGCTCTTCACCGCGGACCACGTGCTGGCCCGCATCACGCCGCATCAGTCGCCGGCCTCCATCACGCCCTTCTGCGGGCTCGAGCTGTATCTCCAGTCGCTGGAGAAGATCCGGCGCGTCGAGGGCATGACGGTGGCGCTGCCGGGCCACGAGACGCCCATCGAGGACATCTCGGGGCGCGTCGAGGACATCATCGCCCATCACCGCAAGCGCCTCGATCAGGTGCTGGACATCTGCGGCGAGGCGCAGTCGCTGGTGGGCGTCTCCAAGCGGCTCTTCGGGGAGCAGATGTCCTACAACCGGATCCTGGCCCTCGAGGAGGCGGGCGCCCACGTGGAATACCTCTTCCAGCTGGGCGAGCTGCGCATCGCCAACCTCGACGACGTGGAGCGCGAGCCGAACCCCGTGATCCAGTACGA
This sequence comes from Candidatus Rokuibacteriota bacterium, assembly GCA_016177555.1. Next base: position 3,513 of record JACOVB010000090.1, on the reverse strand, counting down.
GGCCCGGCGCGGGGCCGCCGTGTGACCGTACCCCACCGCGAGGAAGGAAGACCTCAGCAAAGTTGCGAATCCAGGTCCGGTTCGGTAGCATGGCCCTCGGGCTCTTGCACCCCCCCGAAGGGCTCTCCGGTGACACACTGATCCGCGGCTCCCCCCGCCGCGGAGTCTGGCCGGTGCCGGCGCGGCCGGTAGGGAGCGCGCAGCGGGAGAGCAGGAAAGGACAGAGCGCATGAGCGAGACCGTGGCGCCCGCATCCGCCGTCGGGAAGCCCCGACGGACGCTGACGCGAGCCGTGATTCGCTTCGCCGGAGACTCGGGGGACGGCATGCAGGTCACCGGCGAGCAGTTCACCACCGAGGCGGCCTGGGCGGGCAACGACATCGCCACCCTGCCCAACTACCCCGCGGAGATCCGCGCGCCGGCCGGCACCCTCTTCGGCGTCTCCTCCTTTCAGCTCCAGTTCGGCAGCCAGCGGGTGTACACCCCCGGGGACCAGCTCGATGCGCTGGTGGCCATGAACCCGGCGGCCTTCAAGGTGCATCTCGGCGACCTCAAGCCCGGTGGCATCCTCATCGTGAACACGGCAGCCTTCGAGGATCGCAACCTGGCCAAGGCCGGCTACCAGTCCAACCCGCTGGACGACGCGGGGCTCGCCGAGAAGTACCGCGTCCACCAGGTGGACATCACCGGGCTCACCAGGAAGGCGCTCGCAGATCTGCCGCTGAAGGCACAGGAGAAGGAGCGCTGCAAGAACTTCTTCGCGCTGGGGCTCGTCTCCTGGATCTACACGCGCCCCCTGGATCCCTCGCTGGACGCCATCAAGAAGCGCTTCGCGAGGAACCCGCAATTCGTCGAGGCCAATATCCGGGTGCTCAAGGCCGGGCACGCCTTCGGCGAGACCGCGGAGATGTTCAGCGAGCATTACGGGATCGAGCCGGCGGAGATGGCGCCTGGCGTCTACCGCAGCATGACCGGCAACCGCGCGCTGGCCTGGGGCGTGCTCGCGGCGGCCCAGCGCACCCAGCTGCCGGTGGTCTTCGGCGCCTACCCGATCACGCCGGCCAGCGACATCCTCCACGAGCTGGCCCTGCACAAGCGCTTCCGCATCCGGACCTTCCAGGCCGAGGACGAGATCGCGGCCATGGGCTCGATCATCGGCGCGGCCTTCGGCGGGGCCATCGGCGTCACCGCCTCGAGCGGCCCGGGCATCGCGCTCAAGGGCGAGGCCATCGGCCTGGCGGTGATGGCCGAATTGCCCGTGGTGATCATCGACGTCCAGCGCGGCGGACCCAGCACCGGGCTGCCGACCAAGACCGAGCAGGCCGATCTCATGCAGGCGATGTACGGGCGCAACAGCGAGGCGCCGGCGGTCGTCCTGGCCCCGGCGAGCCCGGGTGACTGCTTCTTCATCGCCTACGAGGCGATCCGCATCGCCGTGAAGTACATGGTGCCGGTGATCGTGCTGTCCGACGGTTATCTCGCCAACGGGTCGGAGCCGTGGCTCATCCCGGACCCGACGACGCTGCCGGACATCCCCGTCACGTTCCGGACCGAGGCGGAGGGATTCTTCCCGTACCTGCGCGACGCGGCCACGCTGGCGCGGCCGTGGGTGCGGCCCGGCACGCCGGGGCTCGAGCACCGGATCGGCGGCATCGAGAAGGAGGACGTGACCGGGAACATCTCCTACGACCCGGACAACCACGACCACATGGTGAGGATGCGCGCCGAGAAGGTGCGGCGCGTCGGCCAGGAGATCCCGCCCACGACCATCAACGGCCCGCACGGAGGCGAGGTGCTGGTGGTCGGCTGGGGGGGAACCTACGGGGCCATCACGGCGGCCACCGAGGAGGCGCAGATGGAGGGCAAGGCGGTGGCGTCCATCCACCTCCGCCACCTGAACCCGCTGCCGCCCGACCTGGGCCAGATCCTGCGTCAGTACCGCCGGGTGCTCGTGCCGGAGATCAACAGCGGCCAGCTGGTCCGCATGCTCCGCGCCGAGTACCTCGTGGACGCGGTGGGCTTCAACCGCGTGCGCGGGATGCCGCTGCAGACCCAGGAGATCTACGAGGCCATCGCCCAGCTCCTGGAGGCCAAGCCGTGAGCACCGTGACGGGCCCGAGCAAGCCCGCCCAGAGCGGGCCCCGCTACACGAAGAAGGACTTCGAGTCGGATCAGGACGTCCGCTGGTGCCCCGGCTGCGGGGACTACGCCATCCTCTCCGCCGTGCAGAAGACCATGCCGGACCTCGGCATCCCGAAGGAGAACATCGTGTTCGTCTCCGGGATCGGCTGCTCGAGCCGCTTCCCGTACTACATGAACACCTACGGCTTCCACACCATCCACGGGCGGGCGCCGGCCATCGCCACGGGGCTCAAGCTGGCCCGGCCGGACCTGAAGGTCTTCGTGGTCACGGGCGACGGCGACGGGCTCAGCATCGGGGGCAACCACCTCCTGCACGTGCTCCGGCGCAACGTGGACGTGACGATCCTGCTCTTCAACAACCGGATCTACGGCCTCACCAAGGGCCAGTACTCGCCCACCAGCGAGCAGGGGAAGGTGACCAAGTCCACGCCGATGGGCTCGGCCGAGCGGCCCGTGAGCCCCTGCTCCTTCGCGCTGGCCGTGGGGGCCTCGTTCGTGGCGCGCACCGTGGACCGGAACATCGCCCACATGGAGGAGATGCTCAGACGCGCGGCGCGGCACAAGGGCACGGCGTTCATCGAGATCCTCCAGAACTGCAACGTGTACAACGACCTGGCGTGGAACGTGCTGTACGACCGCGAGAGCAAGGTGCAGCACGAGCTGAGGCTCGAGCACGGCAAGCCGCTCGTCTTCGGGCCCGCCGACGACCGGCGCGGGCTCGTGCTGGACGGGGTGAAGCCCCGCGTGGTGCGGGTCAAGGATGTTCCCGAGAGCGCGCTCTGGGTCCACGACGAGCACGACCGGGCCACGGGGCTCGTGCTGGCGCAGCTCTGGGCTCCGGAGTACCCGATCCCGCTGGGCGTCATGGCCGACGACGAGACGGTGCGCGTCTACGAGGACACGCTGCTCGCGCAGGAACAGAAGGTCATCGCCGACCGCGGGCCCGGCGACATCGCGGCCCTGCTCCGCTCCGGCGAGACCTGGACGATCACGTAGCCACCGATGTCCCGTCCCCTCACCCCTCCCTCTCCCCACAGGGGAGAGGGTGCAGGGTGGGGGGTGACCGACGCCGTGGAGACCGCCGGCCTCCCTGCCACGGCCGGCGGTTCTCTTGGTACCGTAGCGATGGAGGGAACCGAATGCCCAAGAGTTCTTATACGGCGATCCTGGAGAAGGAAGGCGACCTCTACGTCGCGCTCTGTCCCGAGCTCGACGTGGCGAGTCAGGGCGCGACCGTGGAAGAGGCGACGGCGAACCTGAAGGAAGCGGTGGAGCTCTTCCTCGAGTGCGCCGATCCCGGGGAGGTCAAGCAGCGGTTGCACAGCGAGGTCTTCGACACGCGGTTCGAAGCAACGCATGGGAAGGGTGAGC
>JACOVB010000089.1 GCA_016177555.1 Candidatus Rokuibacteriota bacterium | reverse complement strand
TGCCGGCGGTCACGATGACATCCACTTTCAGGGCAATCAGCTCGGCGATGAGGGCAGGAAACCGCTCATACTTTCCTTCAGCCCAGCGATACTCGATCAGGATGTTTCGGCCCTCGACGTAGCCGAGGTCACGCAACCCCTCGCGGAACGGCCCGACGAGATTGGCCTCAAGGGCGGCGGTGGAGTTCCCGAGGAAACCTATCCGGGGCACCTTCGCAGCCTGCTGCGCGTCGGCTGCGAGCGGCGCGACGAGGATTGCAGTGGCAGTCGCGATGAAGGCCCGCCGGTTCATTCAATCACCTGATCCGCCCGCGGTCGCAACGACGGCGGGATTGTGAGCCCGAGCGCCTTTGATGCGTCATGCCGCCACCGACGTGTGCTGTGGCTTGGCACCGCAGCGATCTTCCGCCAGCCGTCGATTCTGCGCAACCTGACTTGCCCGCTTGCCACGGGACTGAAGAGCAGGGCCAATGCCGCGTCTTCGGCCGGCAGCGAGCCTTGCGTCTTCACACGGCGCCGGAATTCTTCGTGAAGCCGCTCGATCACCCTTCGTTGTGTGAAGGATCTTCCACTATGCCTTGAGCAGAATACACCAGGGCAAGGCTCCACACGCACTATTCCGGACGCGACCCACTATCGGGTCGCCGACAGGGAGAGAGGGCGAAGCAGCGCTCGACGCTCACGCGGCAGGCGCTGTCGTTGACCCGGCTCACGCGGTAGGGGAGGAGGTCGGGGCCGAGCAGGCCGATCAGGATCTCCTGGGTCAGGAGCCAGTCGTCGAGGGACCCCGCGGGGGAGAGCCCGAGCGCGCTGGCGATACGGCGGGCCTCGACCTTGCCCTCCTCCACCCGGCGGGGGCAACCTCGAGGCGTCAGGCGCTCCGGAGCAATTTCACAACCTCCTCCCCCATGAGAGAGGCGCGCCAGCGCCGGAGCCCGTCCACGGCGGCGAGCGCGGCGAGATCCGGGGGCGGCTCCTCCGCGAGGCGGTCGATGAGCCGCTGCGGCAGGAGGAAGCCCGGGTCCAGCGCCAGCCGTTTGGCGGCCTCGGCCCGCCAGCCGCGAAGCGCCTCGGCGCGGCGGCGCACGGATGCTGGAACCGCGGGCCGGGGCTGCCGCGCCCGCTCCGGGAGGTCCGCCTCGGGCAGCGCGAGCCCGCGCGCGATGGCCGCGAGGAGCGCCGGGCCGTGACGCCGGACCACCTTGTCGCTGCAGCCCGGGATCTCGCGGAGGGCAGCCGCGTCCCCCGGCCGGCGCGCAGCGAGGCCGACCAGCGTCTCGTGGCCCACAATCATGAACGGCGGGCGGTCCAGCTCGAGGGCCAGCCGCTCGCGCTCGCGGTGAAGCTCGCGGAGAACACCCAGCCCGCGCCGGTCGAGGTCCTTCGTGCCCTTGAGCCTCAGATAGGCGTCGGGATCCGTGATCTTCGGCGGCAGGGCGAGGGCGGCCAGCGCTCCGCACTCCTCCTCGACCCATGCCTCGCGCCCGACAGCCCGGAGCTCGTCCCTGAGCCGCGCGCTGAGCGGGACCAGGTGCAGCACGTCGTTGAGCGCGTAGGTCTCCTGCTCCGCGCTCAGCGGCCGGCGGGACCAGTCGTCCTTCTGGCGCGACTTGCCCGGGTCCACGCCGAGGTGCGCCCTCAGCATCTCGTCGAGCCCGAGGGCCGTCAGGCCGAGGAAGCGGGCCGCCAGCGAGGTGTCGAAAAGCGAGACGACGGAGAAGCCGTAGAGCCGCTTGAGGTACGCGAGGTCATTGTCGGCGGCGTGGAAGATCTTGACGACGGCCGGGTCGGCAAACACGCTCGCCAGCGGGGCCAGGTCAGCCAGCGCCAGCGGGTCCACCAGGTGGGCGGCGCCGCGGTCCGCGGCCAGCTGCACGAGACAGAGCTTGCCGGGGTAGTGGTGGAGGCTGTCGGCCTCGGTGTCGATGGCCACGGCGGCGGCGCCCTCGAGAGAGGCGGCCAGCAGGGTGAGATCCTGCGGTGTCCTGATCCAGACCGGCGGCTGCGGGCTCATCGCCCCGGTCTCCCTTCGCGGTCCAGGTCGGGCATCGCTTTGTTATACTACGCGACCGGCGGCTGTGACTGGCGCCAATCACTCCTGTCGAGGAGGCTCTCGCATGAAGATCTCGGGTTCCACCACGGTCATCACGGGCGGCGCGTCGGGCCTCGGGCGCGCTACCGCCGAGCGGCTCCTCGCCGGCGGCGGGCGCGTCGTGCTCCTGGACCTGCCGCGCTCCCCGGGCGCCCAGGTCGCGGCCGACATGGGCGACAACGCCCTCTTCGTGCCGGCCGACGTCACCAACCCGGACGAGGTGACGGTGGCGCTGGAGGCCGCCGTCAAGCACTTCGGCGCCATCCACGCCCTCGTCAACTGCGCCGGCATCGGCACCGCCGAGAAGACCTACGGCAAGCGAGGGCCCGCCGACCTCGCCGCATTCACCAAGGTGATCCAGGTGAACCTCATCGGCCACTTCAACAGCATCCGGCTGACCGCGGCCCACATGGCGAAGAACGCGCCCGGCGAGGACGGCGAGCGCGGGGTGATCGTCAACACGGCCTCCGTCGCGGCCTTCGACGGCCAGATCGGCCAGGCCGCCTACTCGGCCTCCAAGGGCGGCATCGTCGGCATGACGCTGCCCATCGCGCGGGACCTGGCGGAGCTGGGCATCCGCGTCTGCACGATTGCCCCCGGCATCTTCGACACGCCGCTGCTCGGGACCCTGCCCGACCCCGTTCGCATCTCGCTGGGCAAGCAGGTGCCCTTCCCGTCGCGCCTGGGCCGCCCGTCGGAGTACGGGGCGCTCGCCGCCCACATCATCGAGAACGCCATGCTCAACGGCGAGACGATCAGGCTCGATGGCGCCATCCGCATGCAGCCCCGCTAGCAGGGGTCAGGTCTTGCATTACGACATCGGCGGGGGAGCGGTCTTGCATTGGGACACGGGTCAGCGCACTGGTCATCGTGTACCGCTCAGAACGCAAGAGCGGTGGGGTCGGGGCAACATGTGGGTTTTCAAGACCTGACCCCCCGGGCGAGAGGATGATCACGGTGCGGCGGGCGGGCGAGCGCGGGCATGCCGACCACGGCTGGCTCGACACGCGCCACACCTTCTCCTTCGCGTCTTACCACGACCCCGCCCACATGGGGTTCCGGGCACTCCGCGTGATCAACGAGGACCGGGTCGCGCCCGGCACCGGCTTCGGCGCCCACTCCCACCGGGACATGGAGATCATCACCTACGTGCTCGAAGGGGGGCTCGCGCACAAGGACAGCATGGGCAATGGCTCGGTGATCCGGCCGGGCAACGTGCAGCGCATGAGCGCAGGCACGGGCGTCATCCACAGCGAGTTCAACGCCTCGGACGCGGAGCCCGCCCACTTCCTCCAGATCTGGATCCTGCCCGACCGGACGGGGCTCCCGCCCTCGTACGAGGAGAGGCAGCTCGCGCGGGAGGAGAAGCGCGGCGTGTTGCGCCTCATCGCGGCCCCGGACGGCCGCGACGGGGCGGCCACCATCCACCAGGACGCGCGGGTCTACGCCTCGGTGCTGGAGCCCGGCGAGCGGCTCAACCACCGGCTCCCGCCCGGTCGCCATGCCTGGCTCCACCTCGTCTCGGGCGCGCTCGCGCTCGGCGACCTGGCGCTCGCGGGCGGCGACGGTGTCGCCATCAGCGACGAGCCGGCGCTGTCACTGACCGCCACCGCGCCCTCGGAGCTCCTGCTCTTCGATCTGGCCTGACCCCGCAGAGGCTAGGCGTGGCTGTGCTCTTCAGGGAGGCCGAAGCGGCGGGCGGTGTCATCCTCGCAGTCAAACTGGATGAGCACGGCAGGCTCGGGGCCCACGACCCAGGCGTCGTGCCCCGGCTCGACGACGAGGGCCCTGGGCGCCACCGCTTCGAAGACGCAGCCGTCGGCGTACTCCCCCTGGATGTGGCCGCGCGCCAGGAAGCCCACGTGGGCGTGCATGCACTGGTCCGTGCCGGCCACCGCCTGCATGTGCGTGGACCAGCGGAAGCCCGGCGGATAGACGAGCCGCTTGATCCGCCCGTTGCCGGTCTTCACCACGTCCACCATGGCCCCGCCGATCTTCTGGTGCTGGGCCCCCTCGATCCGCGCGAGGAGGGCGTCGGTGGCCGCCGGGCCCGCGGGCTTCTGCGGCCTGGAGGCGCCGGGCCTCCGCGGCGTGGCGGCAGTGGGTTCCCCGGTCGTCGACTTCCGGGCCGTGGGCCTGGTGCGGGGCCCCTTGGCACTCCTGCGTCGCGTGGTCGCCATGGTGTGGTCCTCCCGCGGCGGTGATGGTGGGGGAGACTCTGCGCTCCCGTCGCGAAGGTTGTCAAGCCGCCCACCGCCGGGATACCCTCGGCCCGAACCGAGCTCACCTCGAGGGAGACACCATGGGCAAGCTCGACGGCAAGGTCGCGATCATCACGGGAGGCACCAGCGGGATCGGCCGCCGCACGGTGGAGGTCTTCGTGGAGGAGGGTGCGTCGGTCGTCATCGCCGCCCGCCGCGAGGACCTGGGGCGGGAGATCGCCGCGGCGCTGGGCTCGCGGGCCGTCTTCCTCCGCACCGACGTCACCCAGGAAGCGGACGTCAAGGCCATGGTCGCCCACGCCGTGACCCGCTTCGGCCGCCTCGACTGCCTTTTCAACAACGCGGGCGGCCCCGCCCCCGCCGGCGGCATCGAGACCATTCCCCTGGACCGCTTCGACGCCGCCATCGCCGTGCTCCTGCGCAGCGTCATGCTCGGCATGAAGCACGCCGCGCCCGTCATGAAGAAACAGGGCTCGGGGAGCATCATCAACAACGGCAGCGTGGCGGGGCTCCGCGCCGGCTACTCGTCCTCGATCATCTACGGCGCCGCCAAGGCCGCGGTGATCCACCTCACCCGCTGCGTGGCCATGGAGCTGGGCGAGCGCGGCGTGCGCGTGAACAGCATCTCCCCCGGGGCCATCGCCACGGGCATCTTCGGCAAGGTGGCGGGCCTCCCGGACGACGCCGCGGAGAAAACGGCCGAGCTGTTGAAGCAGATCTTCACCGGGATGCAGCCGCTGCCGGGGCCGGGCCTGCCCGAGGACATCGCGCAGGCGGCCGTGTGGCTGGCCAGCGATGACTCGCGCTTCATCAACGGCCACGACCTCGTCGTGGACGGCGGCATCATCGGCGGCCGGCTCTGGACGCCCCAGCAGGACGCGCTGGGGCAGATGCGCGCCGCGCTCCGCCAGGCCGCCGGACAGCCCTGAGCGGGGCCGCCTACCCGCGCGCCAGGGGCTTGTAGCGGAGGCGATGGGGCGTGTCGGCCGCGGTGCCCAGGCGCTTGTGGCGGTCGGCCTCGTAGTCCTGGTAGTTCCCCTCGAACCAGACCACCTGGCTGTCGTCCTCGAAGGCGAGCATGTGGGTCGCGATCCGGTCCAGGAACCAGCGGTCGTGGCTGATCACCAGCACGCAGCCGGCAAAGCCCAGCAGCGCGTCCTCCAGCGCCCGGAGCGTGTCCACGTCGAGGTCGTTCGTGGGCTCGTCGAGCAGGAGGACGTTGCCGCCCGCCTGGAGCATCTTCGCGAGGTGGACGCGGTTGCGCTCGCCGCCCGAGAGATCCCCCACGCGCTTCTGCTGGTCCGAGCCCTTGAAGTTGAAGGAGGCGACGTAGGCGCGCGAGGCGATCTGCCGGGTGCCGAGCAGGATCTGCTCGGCGCCCCCCGTGATCTCCTCCCAGACGTTCTTCGCCGGGTCCAGGGCATCCCGGCTCTGGTCCACGTAGCCGAGCTTCACCGACTCGCCGACGCGTAGCGTGCCCGCATCCGGCTTCTCCGGCCCCGTGATCATGCGGAAGAGCGTCGTCTTGCCCGCGCCGTTGGCGCCGATGATGCCGACGATGCCGCCGCGGGGGAGGTTGAATGACAGGCTGTCGATGAGGAGGCGGTCGCCATAGCCCTTCGAGACCTTCTCGACCTCCACCACGAGGTCGCCGAGCCGCGGGGCCGGCGGGATCACGATCTCCGCCGCGCCCTGCGCGCGCTCGCGCTCCTCGGCCAGGAGCGCCTCGTAGGAGGCCACGCGCGCCTTGCTCTTGGCCTGCCGCGCGCGCGGCGACATGCGCACCCACTCGAGTTCGCGCGCGAGGGTGAGCTGGCGCGCCGACTCCTGCTTCTCCTCCACGGCCAGGCGCTGCTTCTTCTGGTCGAGCCAGGAGGAGTAGTTGCCCTCCCACGGGATGCCGGCCCCGCGGTCCAGCTCGAGGATCCAGCCGGCGACGTTGTCGAGGAAGTAGCGATCGTGGGTGATGGCGACCACCGTGCCCGGGTACTCCTTCAGATAGCGCTCGAGCCAGGCCACCGACTCGGCGTCGAGGTGGTTGGTGGGCTCGTCCAGGAGCAGGATGTCCGGCTTCGCCAGGAGCAGCCGGCAGAGGGCCACCCGACGCCGCTCACCGCCCGAGATCTCCGTCACGCTCTGCTCCCCCGGGGGCACGCGGAGGGCGTCCATGGCCATCTCGACCGCGCGGTCCAGGTCCCAGCCATTGTGTGTCTCGATGGCGTCCTGCACGGTGGCCTGCTCCTCCAGGAGCTTCTCCATCTCGTCGGAGTCGACAGGCTCGCCCAGCCGCGCATTGATCTCGTCGAAGCGCGTCAGCAGCCCCCGGACCTCGGCCACGCCGTCATCCACGTTGCCGCGCACGTCTTTCGCGGGGTCGAGGGCGGGCTCCTGAGGGAGGTAGCCGATGCGGAGGCTCTCGTCGCGCCACACCTCGCCGAGGTAGTCCGTGTCCACCCCGGCCATGATGCGCAAGAGCGTGCTCTTGCCCGCGCCGTTGGCGCCGAGCACGCCGATCTTGGCGCCGGGGAAGAAGGAGAGCCAGATGCCCTTGAGGATCTCCCGCTTGGGCGGGACGATCTTCTTCAGGTCCTTGAGCGTGAAGACGTACTGATGCGCCATGCGGGTCCTCTTCCTCTTGTTGTTGTGAGCGGGTGTCCGACCGGGCTGCGCTGCGGCCTAGCTCTGAGGCTCGATCTGCGGAACAGCGGCGGCGGGAACGGGGCCGGCCATGGGCCAGCAATTCCTCGGGCTCGCGTCCGACTCGATGCACGCCACCATGGCGGGCGCCTCCTCGGCCTGCATCTTCGAGCCCTTCACGTTGGCCACGACCAGGTAGACGACGATGATGACGCCCGCGGCCACCAGCGAGACGATGGCAAGCGTGGTGAGGATGTCGGCCTCGGCCCGGGCCGGCGCCGCAAGCCCCACCGCCAGCACCACGACGAGCGCGGTGGCGACGAGCCGGAGGAGCCGCCCATTGGGTGTCATGCGCGCAGTATACCGGAGAGCCCCCGGCGGCCGGCGATTTCCTTGGCGCTCAGAGCCGGAAGAGGCGCTTCGCGTTGCCCGCGCGGATCAGCTCCTTCGCGGCCTCGGGGATCGGGAGAGCCGTCACGCGGTCCGCGCAGCCCTTCATGTCGCCGATATTGTGCGGGTAGTCGCTGCCGTAGAGCAGTCGCTCCGGCCCCGCGAGGGTGTAGGCCAGCTGAAGCGCGTCGGCGTCGTAGGTCACGGTGTCGTAGTAGAGCCGCTTGAGGTACTCCGACGGCAGCTTCTTCGTGAACTGGCGGGTGTCGGGGATGAAGCGGTGACACTGATCGAGGCGGCCGGCGATGAACGGCAGGGTGGCGCCGGCGTGGCCGACGATGAGCGGCCAGTCGGGGTAGCGCTCGAAGACGCCCGCCAGGACCATCCGCGTCACCGCCAGCGTGGTGTCCACCATGAAGCCGAGCGAGGCGATGAGCCCGTAGCTGTCCATCCCCATGGCGTCGAAGCCCGGCGGCACCGTCGGGTGCAGGAGCACGGGGAGCCGCCGCCGGTTGAGGTCGGCCCAGACGGGCTCGAAGCGCGCGTCGTCCAGCAGGACGTCGTTGACATTGGCCAGGATGATGAGCCCGACCATCCCGAGCTGATCCACGCAGCGCTCCAGCTCCCTGAGTGCCAGGTCCACGTCCTGCATCGGGATGCTCCCGAGCCCGCGGAAGCGCCGGGGCCAGCGGGCGCAGACCTCGGCCATGTGGTCGTTCATCACCCGCGCCACCTGTTCCGCCATCTTGCCGTCGGCCCAGTAGCAGTTCGGGCAGGTGTAGGAGAGAAGCTGCGTCTCCACGCCCACCTCGTCCATGGCGGCAAGCCGCATCTCCGGGTCGAACATGGCCTCGGTGAGGCTCATGAACCGGGCGGCCTTGCGCATGATGACGCGCCGGCCCTCCGAGTCCTTCGCGATGTGGTAGCGGTGCCCGCCGTGGGCGGTCAGGAGATCCACCCAGGCCTGAGAGAGGATATGGTTGTGGATATCGATCAAACCCATGTACTCCCGCACCTCGGCCTCGCTTGGCGGGGGCGTGGGCACGGGCTACTTCACTTCGCCGGAGTAGATCTTCATCACGGTCGCCAGGAAGGCCAGGGCTTTGTCCCGCGGCCGCTGGAAGGAGTTGCGCCCGATGATGGACCCGAAGCCGCCGCCGTCGCGGATGCCGCGGCACTCCTCGTAGATCGCCTCGTCGTTCTCCTTGGTGGCGCCGCCGGAGAAGATCACGACGCGCCGGCCGTCGAAGGCCGACTGCACCACGTGCCGCACGCGCTCGGCGAGCGTGCCGATGGGCACGCCGGCCTTCTCGTAGGCCTTCTTCGCCTCGGGCTGCTCGATGTGCTCCGCCGGCGGCTTCACCTTGATGAGGTGCGCGCCGAGCTGGGCGGCGATCTGCGCCGCGTAGGCGATCACGTCCACCGCCGTCTCGCCGGCCTTGCTCAGGCCCGAGCCGCGCGGATAGGACCAGACGACGGCGACGAGCCCGTGGGCCTTGGCCTCCTGGATCATCTCGCGGCACTGCGCGTACATGATCTGCGCCTGGGTGGAACCGGGGTAGATCGTGAAGCCCACGCCGACGCAGCCGAGCCGGAGGGCGTCCTTCACGGAGGCCGTCACCGCCGAGAGCGGGTCCTTCTCGTCGTTGAGCACGTCGTGGTTGTTCATCTTGAGGATGAGCGGGATCTCGCCGGCGAACTCCGCCGCACCCGCCTCGAGGAAGCCGAGCGGCGCCGCGTAGGCGTTGCAGCCGGCGTCGATGGCGAGGCGGAAGTGGTAGAGGGGATCGTAGGCGGGCGGGTTGACGGCGAAGCTCCGCGCCGGGCCATGCTCGAACCCCTGGTCCACGGGCAGGATCACGAACCGGCCCGTCCCGGCCAGCCGGCCGTGATTCAGGAGCCGGGCGAGATTGGTCCTGGTCCCGGGGCTGTCGCTTCCGTACCAGCTCAGGATCTCTCGAACGCGCGCTTGCATGGTGGGCTCCGTCCTTTCTGTGGCGCCGGTCGGGTCACCGGCGATAGAAGTCTTCGGCCAGGGCGACTTCCTCGGGGCTGCCGATCAGGATCGGGACCCGCTGGTGATACTCGGTGGCGACAACGTCGAGCACCCGTCCTGTCCCCGTGCTGGCGCGGCCGCCGGCCTGCTCCAGCACGAAGGCCATGGGCGCCACCTCGTAGAGGAGCCGGAGCTTGCCCTTGGGCCTGGCCGGATCGGACATGTCGGCCGGGTACATGAGGTGCTCGGAGAGAGTCATCCGCTCGTCGGCCACGGTGGTCACCTCACCTCGGGGCCCGGGGGGAGAACGGCGTGTGCTGCCCTGCTCTCGATGCTAGACGATGGCGCAGCAGCGAGTCAATCGTCCTCGGCGAAATCGGCGCGCGCCGGCGGCGATTCCGCCCGGCCTGTCGCGCGTCGGGTTCGAGTCGGCTGTGTCGGGCGCAAAACCTGCGCGGTGTCCCCTGCCGGAGCCCGGCCGGGTCGGGCGCGAGGCGGCCAGCCGGCTCATGTAAGATAGGTGGCAGCGAGGGAGGTGCCATGCGTACCCTAGCCATCCTGGTCGGAGGGGGGCCCGCCCCCGGGATCAACGCCGCCATCGCGGCGGCGGCCATCGAGGCCCGGAACCGGGGCCTGCGCGTCATCGGCTGCTACGACGGCTTCCGCTGGCTCGCCGCGGGAGACACGAGCCACGTGGTGGAGCTGGAAGTCCACAGCGTCTCCACCATCCACTTCGAGGGCGGCTCCATCATCCGCACCTCCCGCACCGACGCCACCCGCAAGCCCGGCGCCTTCGCCCGCGTGGCCGAGGCCCTCGAGCGGCTCGGCGTGAACCACCTCATGACCATCGGCGGCGACGGCACCGCCTACACCGCCTCGCGCATCGCGGACGTCATGCCCGCGCTGACCATCGCTCACATCCCCAAGACCATCGACAACGACTTGCCGCTGCCGGGCGATCTCGTCACCTTCGGCTACACCACGGCCTGCAACCTGGGCAAGGATCTGGTGCGCAACCTCATGCAGGACGCCGCGACGACGGAGCGCTGGTTCTTCGTGACGGTGATGGGCCGGCAGACGGGGCACCTGGCGCTCGGCATCGGCGGGGCCGCCGCGGCCACGCTGACGGTCATCCCGGAGGAGTTTGCCGCGCCGCGGATCACCATGGACCACCTGGCGGGCATCATCGAGGGAGCCATCATCAAGCGCCGCGCCCTCGGGCGCGAGTACGGCGTCGCCATCCTGGCGGAAGGGCTCGCCGAGAAGCTGGGCCCCGAGACGCTGGGGCA
>JACOVB010000088.1 GCA_016177555.1 Candidatus Rokuibacteriota bacterium | reverse complement strand
CCAGACCTACCTGCGGATGCTCAATTACCCGGCCGCGTCCGCCGTCCTGCTGGTACTCGTGATGCTGGTGATGCTCGTGGACTTCGCGTCGTCCCGTATTCGCGCACGCCTTGTGTAGCCAGCCGGCCGCGGCCGCAGTCGGCTGCTTCATGGCGCGCACTGTACACCTCGCGCGCGGGGCGAAAAGAAGAAGGCCCCAGGGGAAGAACCCCTGGGGCCTTCGAGTGCCTCAGCCTGCTGCTACTACTTCAGGATCGCGATGGCAGCCTTGGCCTTCTCGGTCGCCAGGCTGGCGTTGCCTGCCTTGCACGCGGCCTCCGCTTCCTTCACGAAGGTAGCGGCCTTGGTGATGCTCGCACGCGGAGCCTGCACGTTCTGACTGCGCGGAGCCTGCACGTCCTGGGCACGCGGCGCCTGGACATCCTGGGCGCGCGGAGCCTGCAGGTCCTGACCGCGAGGAGCCTGCACGTCGAGCCTGCACGTTCTGACTGCGAGGAGCCTGCACGTCCTGGGCGCGCGGCGCCTGGACATCCTGGGCACGCGGAGCCTGCACGTTCTGACTGCGAGGAGCCTGGACATCCTGGGCGCGCGGCGCCTGGACATCCTGGGCACGCGGAGCCTGCACGTTCTGACTGCGAGGAGCCTGCACGTCCTGGGCGCGCGGCGCCTGGACATCCTGGGCACGCGGAGCCTGCACATCCTGGCTCCTAGCACCAGCCAGAGACCGCGGCGCCTGCACGTCCTGGGCGCGCGGGGCCTGGACATCCTGGGCACGCGGAGCCTGCACGTTCTGACTGCGAGGAGCCTGCACGTCCTGGGCACGCGGCGCCTGCACATCCTGGGCACGCGGAGCCTGCACATCCTGGCTCCTGGCACCAGCCAGAGACCGCGGCGCCTGCACATCCTGACCGCGCGGGGCCTGGACGTCCTGGCTCTTGGCACCGGCAAGCGACCGTGGCGCCTGGACGTCCTGGCTCTTGGCCAACTGCTGCTTCTTCTGCAGCATGGTCTTCGCTGACGCCACCTCAGGCGGGCAGCTCGGCTCGGCCGCGCTCACCGTGGCCGACAGCGACACAACGAACACGAAGCTCGTCAGGGTTGCGAACAGCTTCTTCATTCTCCGCCTTCCTTTCGTTCTGGGTTAACCGGCCTCTCACGCCACCGCCGCCTCCGCCGACCCCCCACGAGCCAGCGGCCCTTCCCGAGACCCTTGTGACCTGCTCCTGGGTGCTCCCTGAATTGTGTTTCGGCGTTTCACCGATGCAGGTGATATGCCATACTCGAAAGCCGAGGCGGTGGCGCTTGAAGTCAATGAGTTACGCACCACCAGGCCCATCCCTTGGCAGGTCCCGGGGGCGTTCTGCCCGGAGCCGTTCCAGCGGCGCTCCCGGCAATCTGCCCCGGGAGATCCCCCGAGAGGCAGCGGAATGCCGCGAGGGGCCCATCCGGGTACCTCCGACCATGTTACTGGGCCCGACTTGGGAGTCTCCTGAATCCGTAACGCTGGCAGCGCCGCTCCGAGCTACCGGATGCCCCACCATCTGTTGAGAGGGTGCGGAAAGTCTGATAGGCTTCATGTCAATGGCGCGCCGCCGCAGTCCAGTGTGTTTCCCGCTGCTGGCGCTGGCGGTGATCGGCCTTGCTGGCTGCGTCGCCGTCGGCCCACCCGTCCTCTCCAAGGCCGGGCTGTCCACTCCGTTGCGCGAGGTTCTCCCGAACGGGATGCGCCTTATCATCCAGCAGCACCGCACGAGCGACGTGGTCGCCCTTCACCTGTGGATTGGTGTGGGCGGGCGCGATGAGGCCCCAAACGAGCGTGGTTTCTCTCATTTCGTCGAGCACATGCTGTTCAAGGGCACCGACAGCCGGGCCCCCGGGTTCGTGGACCGGGAAGTCGAGAGCGTCGGAGGACGAACCAACGCCGGGACCTCGTGGGACTACACCTTCTACTACATTCTCCTGCCGGCGGCCCACGGAAACCGCGGGATCGAGGTTCTCGCCGACATGGCGTTCAACTCGCGCTTTGCTCCCGCCGAGGTCGGGCGAGAGCGGGAGGTCATCTCCGAGGAGGTGCGACTGGGAGAGGACAACCCGCGCAGCTTCCTCGTTCGCCGGCTCTACGAGCTGGCGTTCCGAGGTCACTCTTACGGCTTCCCGGTGCTCGGGGATCCTCGCGCCATGCGGGCAGCGACCCCGGAGACCCTGCGCGCCTACTACAAGCGGCATTACGTTCCCGAGAACATGACCCTGGTCGTCATCGGCGCGGTGGACCCTGCAGAGATCCGTCAGGCAGCGGAACGCTGGTTCGGCCCGACGCATGCCCAGGGGTACGGTCGGGGACCGGTGCCCGCACCACCGAGGCTGGACGACGGCCGGCGCGAGGTCCGCCAGCGACCGGAGCGGCAGGCCTCCCTGGCGGTTGGCTGGGCGGGGCCGCGGCTCGGTGACTCCGACATGTTCGCCGTCGACCTCTTGGCGCATATCCTGGGCGGGTCCCGGACCTCCAGGCTCACTCAGGCGTTGCGGGAGCGGGCCCGGATCGTGTCGTCGATCCGCGCCGGATACTCGGCGCTGGCGGGCGGCGGGCTTCTGAGCGTCACGGCGCAGCTCGAGTCGGGCGACCTGGATGCGGTGGAGGCGGCGATCCTGGCCGAGGTGACGAGGGTGCGGGAGGAGGGCGTGACGGAGGCGGAGCGGCAGCGGGCGATCACTGCCGCCGAGGCACAGCATGCGTTCTCGATCGAGACTGCCGAGGGGCGCGCTTATGCCTACGGCCTGGCCGAGACGCTCTGGACACTGGAAGGGGAGCTGAGCTACCTCGACCGGCTCAAGACCGTCACGCGCGAGGAGATCCAGGCCGCCGCCAGGCGCTACCTCTCCGCCGCCCACGCTCGGCTCACGCTCGTGCCCACGGACGGCGGCCGGTGAAGAAGGGGTGCCTCACCGGGTATGCCCTGTCGGCGATCCTGCTGGCTTCCACCCCGGCAGGCGGGACGGAGGAGATCCCGGTTTTGCGGCAGCGTCTGCCGAGCGGACTGACGATTCTCGTGCGCGAGAACCCCGCTGCCCCGGTCGTGGCGGTCTCCCTGCTCGTGCGGGTGGGATCGGGGTGGGAGCGTCCGGCGAGCTCGGGCATCACCAACCTCCTGCAGCAGGTCATGGTGAAGGGCACGGAGCGCCGGAGGGCACTCGAGATCGCCGAGACGGCCGAAGGGATCGGCGGAAGCGTGAGCGCCTCGGCCGAGACGGATTTCTCCGAGATCCGGGGCAGCGCGCTGGCGCGGCACTGGCGAGAGTTGCTGGAGCTCGTGGCCGACATCGCTCTCCGTCCCGCCCTGGCCGCATCCGAGATCGAGGGGGAGCGCCGTGTCGTCCTGAGCGCTATCCGCAGCCGGACGGACCAGCCGTTCCAGCGCGCGCTGGAAACGCTCATGGAACACGTCTACCGAGGGCATCCGTATGCCCTGCCGAGCCTGGGCCGGCGCGAGGTGGTGGCGCGGCTCGGCCGCGAGGATCTGCTGGAGCACTACCGGCAGCATTATCGCGCCGGCCGTACTGTGGTGTCGGTGAGCGGGCAGGTGGCGGCACGCGAGGTCGCGGCCGAGATCGCGCGGCTGTTTGCGTCGATGCCTGCCGGTGAGGGGGAAGCTGCCGCAGCGGCGCCGGTCGTCCCCACGGCAGCGGAGCGCACGATCGTGACCCACCCGGCCGCGCAGGCGCAGGTGCTGGTCGGCGTGCTCGCCCCGCCCCTCAGCCACCCGGACTACGCCGCCATGAAGGTGCTCTCGACGGCCCTCGGCGGCGGCATGGCGGGCCGACTCTTCAGGGAGCTTCGCGACAAGCAGGGCCTCGCCTACTCCACGGGCGCCTTCTACCCCTCACGCGTGGGACGGGGTGTGCTGGTGGCGTATCTCGGAACGGCTCCGGCGAACGCCGAGAAGGCTGAAGAGGGCATCCGAAAGGAGCTCGCGCGACTGGGACGCGAGGCACTCGGCGCCGAGGAAGTGGCGCGCGCCAGGACATACCTGCTCGGGCAGTTCGCCCTGGACCGCCGCACCAACGCGCGACTGGCGTGGTATCAGGCCTTCTTCGAGTCAGCCGGGGTGGGCCACGATTTCGCCGAGCGCTACGTTCGGGCGGTGGAGGCCATCACCGCCGAGGACGTGCAGCGAGTGGCGCGGGCGTATCTGGGGTTGCCGACGGTCGTGAGCCTCCGGCCGCCCGGGCAGTAGCGCCGAGCGCTCCGGGGCAGGCCGATGCTTCCGCTCAAGGACGACATCCCCAGTCGCTCCGTCCCGGTGGTGACGGTGGGGTTGATTGCGATGAACCTTCTTGCCTTCATGTATCAGTTCTCCCTGAGCGGTGAGGGGCCCGGGGGCGGTGGCCGCGCCGCGCAGGAGCTCGTCCTCGAGTTCGGGCTGATTCCGTGCCGGCTGACCGGGCAATGCCGGGACGCGCTCGGGATGCCCTCACCGTTCCTGACCGTCTTCACCTCCATGTTCCTTCACGGGGGCCTCTTCCACGTCGGAGGCAACATGCTCTATCTGTGGATCTTCGGCAACAACGTGGAGGACACCCTGGGCCACGGGCGCTTCCTCGCGTTCTACCTCCTGAGCGGCGTGGCCGCCGCGCTCGCGCAGACGCTGACGGGCCCGGGCTCGACCGTCCCGATGATCGGGGCCAGCGGCGCCGTGTCGGGAGTGCTCGGGGCCTACCTGCTCCTCTTCCCCCATGCCAACGTGCTGACGCTCGTCACCTTCGGATTCTTCATCCGCCTCGTGCGCATCCCTGCGCTGTTCGTGCTGGGCTTCTGGATCGTGGTGCAGCTCCTGAACGGGTTCCTGTCGGTGGGCGTGGCGGCGGCCAGGGGCCAGGGCGCAGGCGGGGGCGTCGCCTGGTTCGCCCATATCGGAGGCTTCCTGGCCGGGATGGGGCTGCTCTTCGTGATGCGTCCGCGCGGGGCCTCCCGCTGGCGGTAGTTTCTCGGCCCCGAGGCCTTTCCGCTATACTGACAGACGCCGCGCTCAGGGCCCGCGAGAAGCCGCAGTGAGGAGCCGCGAATGAAGGCAGTGATCATGGCGGGGGGGTTCGGGACGCGGCTGCGCCCGCTCACGACCCATCTCCCCAAGCCGCTGGTGCCGATCGGAAACGTGCCGATCATGGAACACACGGTGCGGCTGCTGCAGCGGCACGGCTTCACCGATCTGGTCGTCCTCCTGTACTTCCTGCCGGAGACCATCATCGCTCACTTCGGCGACGGCGCACCCTGGGGCGTCCGGATGAGCTACGTGACTCCCACGGCCGACCTCGGCACGGCCGGAGCCGTGAAGTTCGCCGCCGGGGAGCTCGCGGAGCCCGTGCTCGTCACGTCCGGCGACGTGATCACGGACTTCGATCTCGCCGCCGCGGTGGCCTTCCACCGGGATTGCGCCGCCGAGGCCACGATGGTCCTGACCCGCGTGGAGTCGCCGCTCGCCTACGGCATCGTCATCACCGATCCAGCCGGGCGCGTGATCCGGTTCCTCGAGAAGCCGACGTGGGGCGAGGTGTTCAGCGACACGATCAACACCGGTATCTACGTCCTCCAGCCGGCCGCCCTCGCCGCCGTACCTTCCGGACGGCCGTATGACTTCGGCAAGGAGCTCTTCCCTGCGCTCCTGGCCTCGGGGCGCCCGCTCTACGGCCACGTGGCGGAGGGGTACTGGCGGGACGTGGGCGACCTCAGCGAGTACCGGAAGGCCCACATCGACCTGCTTCAGGGCGTGGTGGGCGTGGACATCGCCGGGACCCGTCACGAGGGCAGCGGCCACACGGTGTGGCTCGACGAGGGGGCGCGTGTGGACTACACCGCGAAGCTCTCGGGGTCGGTCATCCTCGGGCGAGGGGTCCAGGTGGCGCCCGGGGCACGCCTCGCCAACTGCGTCATCGGCGCCGGCTCGGTGATCCAGACAGGGGCTGACATCGAGGGGAGCGTGCTCTGGGCGGACGTTCAGGTCGGGCCCGGGGCGACCATCAAGGAAGCCATCGTCTGCCGGAAGGCGGCCATCGGAGCCAACGCCTTCCTCGCCGAGGGGGTGGTGGTCGGCGACTTCTGCAAGATCGGCGAGTCGAGCGTCATCAAGGCCAACGCCAAGGTCTGGCCGTACAAGGAAGTGGAGGACGGCGCAACGCTGGCCACGAGCCTCGTCTGGGGCGAGCGCTGGAGCCGGTCGATCTTCGGTCCCTACGGGGTGTCGGGGCTGGCGAACATCGAGATCTCTCCCGAGTTCGCGGCCAAGCTCGGCGCTGCGTACGGCTCGACGCTGGGGCGGCGGCGAGTCGTCCTCACGAGCCGCGATCACCACAAGGCCTCGCGGATGATCAACCGGGCGCTGATGGCGGGGCTGCTGTCGGTGGGCGTGGATGTGCAGGACCTCGGTGTGGCGCCCGTACCGGTGGTGCGGTATCAGATCTCGTCCCTTGGCCTGGCGGGTGGCACCCATGTCCGGAAGTCCCCGTACGACCCCGAGCTCATCGACGTGAAGTTCTTCGATGGGCGAGGCATCGAGTGCGCTCCTGATCGCGAGAAGGCGGTGGAGCGGCTCTTCTTCACCGAGGACTTCTACCGGGCCCCGACGGAGGAGACCGGCCTCCTGACGTTCCCACACGCAGGCAC
The DNA here is from genome assembly GCA_016177555.1 of Candidatus Rokuibacteriota bacterium. The sequence goes on along the minus strand of JACOVB010000088.1, from coordinate 1,783 downwards.
CGACCGGTACCGGGACGGACTCCTGAAGTCGGTGGACGCGGACCTCGTGCGCCGGGCCGGCCTGAGAATGGTGCTCGACTACGCCTTCGGGTCGGCCTCGTCGATCTTCCCCGGCGTGCTGGGTGCGCTCGGCGTCGACGTCATCTCGCTGAACGCCTATCTGGACGAGCGCCGGATCTCGAAGACCGCGGAGGAGTTCCAGCGTTCACTCACCCAGCTGTCCAACATCGTGCGCACGCTGGGGGCCGACCTCGGCGTCCTGCTGGACACTGGCGGCGAGAAGGTCTTCCTGGTGGACGAGAAGGGCGAGATCCTCGCCGGTGATCTGACGCTGGCGCTGGTCTCGCTTCTCGTGATGCGGACACAGCCGGGGGGCCGCATCGTGGTCCCCGTCACCGCCTCGCGCTCCGTCGAGCGCCTCGCAGCGGAGCACGGCTTCACGGTCACCCGGTCGCGGGGCACACTGCGCGCCCTGACCGAGGCCGCGCTCGGCAGCGACGTGGTGCTCGTCGGGGAGGAGAAGGGCGGGCTGATCTTCCCGCGCTTCCAGCCGGCCTTCGACGGCATGGCCGCCGTCGTCACGATCCTCGAGATGATGGCGCGGCTGGACGTGCGGCTTCACCAGCTCACGCGGGCCGTGCCAGAGACCCACGTGGTGCGCGTGGAGGTGCCGTGCCCGGACGAGCGCAAGGGTGCCGTCATGCGCCGCCTCATCGAGGCCACGAAGGGCGACGACGTGGAGCTGATCGAGGGCGTGCGGCTCACGCGGGGCGAGGAGTGGGTCGCGGCGATTCCCGACGCCGACCGGGCCTGCTTTCACGTGGTGGCCGAGTCGGTGGATCGCGACCGGGCGCGCGTGCTGGCCGAGGAGTACCGGGAGCGCATCGACGGATGGAGAAAGGGGACCGCGTGAAGCGAGAGAGGGTGGCGAGGGTGCCGAGCGCCCCGGGGCGCGATGCCGGCCGGACTGCCAGGGAGCGCCTGGACAACGCGCTCGTGCAGCGCGGCCTTGCGACGAGCCGGGAGAAGGCCACGCGGCTCATCCTCGCGGGAGCGGTGAGGGTGGATGGTCGGCGGGTGGACAAGGCCGGCGCGGTAGTCACCGCTGCCGCAACGCTGGAGGTGGCGGCGAAGCCTCGCTTCGTGAGCCGCGGCGGCGACAAGCTGGCCCCCGCCCTCGACGCCTTCGGCATCGCCACCGAGAAGCGGGTGTGTCTCGACGTCGGCGCCTCCACCGGGGGGTTCACGCACTGTCTGCTCGAGCGCGGAGCAGGGCGCGTGTACGCGGTGGACGTGGGGCACGGGCAGCTCGACGCCAGCCTCAGGGCGGACGCCCGGGTGATCGTCATGGAGCGGGTCAACGCCCGGACGCTCACGCCCGGGGCGTTCCCCGAGGCCCTGGGGCTGGCGACGGTGGACGTGTCGTTCATCTCGCTGGAGAAGGTGCTGCCTCCCGTGTTCGGCTCGCTGACCGTGGACGGAGAGGTCGTGGCCCTCGTGAAACCGCAGTTCGAAGTGGGGAAGGGGCTCGTCGGCAAGGGCGGCGTGGTGCGCGACCCGGCCCAGCACCGGACGGTGATCGAGCGAGTGGCCCGCTTTGCCGTCCTCCACGGCTGGCATGTGCGAGGGATCACGGCCTCCCCGCTCAGAGGACCGAAGGGCAACCGCGAGTTCTTCCTGCACCTGGCACGCAGGGGACGGACGGTCAGCGATCTCCTGACCCGTATCGACCGCGTGGTGGGCGAGGAACCCGCGTGAAGCGCATCGGCATCGTGGCCAAGGT
>JACOVB010000054.1 GCA_016177555.1 Candidatus Rokuibacteriota bacterium | reverse complement strand
CGCCGTGATCGTCAAGAGCTTCGCCCGCATCCACGAGACCAACCTCAAGAAGCAGGGGATCCTGCCGCTGACCTTCGCCGACCCGAAGGACTACGACCTCGTCGACCAGGCCGACCGGGTGAGCATCCGCGGACTCGCGAGTCTCGCGCCGGGCAAGCCGGTCGAGGTGGTCATCCACAAGCCGGGGGGCAAGACGATGGCGATCCGCTGCAACCACAGCATGACCGAGGAACAGATCGGCTGGTTCAAGGCGGGCTCCGCCCTGAACGCCCTCAAGTAGGCGCGCGACCACGGCTCACGGAGAGCCAGAGAACAACCGGCGCGGACGACGGCGGCTGACGTCACGTGGGTGAAGGCACCCAACGCGAGGTTCCGTCGGGGATGGGCGGGCGACAGCCCGGGGGCCCATCCCTGGTGAGAGACGCGGGCGTGGCGATAGCCCGGGTGCCCGCCCCAGGTCAAGGAGACTCCATGGCTGGCAAGGTGAAGGTTCCGGCGGGCGAGAAGATCACGACCAGTCACGGCAAGCTTCAGGTGCCGGACCACCCCATCATCGCCTTCATCGAGGGCGACGGGACGGGGGCGGACATCTGGGGGGCCGCGGTGCGCGTGCTGGACGCAGCCGTGGCCGTGGCGTACGCGGGCAAGCGCAGGGTCGCGTGGTGCGAGACCTACGCGGGGGAGAAGGCGCATGCGGTCTACGGCGCGGACTGCCCGCCCAACCTCCTGCCCAAGGAGACGCTCGACGTGATCGGCGAGTACCTGATCGCCATCAAGGGGCCCCTCACCACGCCCATCGGCGAGGGCTTCCGCTCGCTGAACGTGACCCTCCGCCAGGAGCTGGATCTCTATGTGTGCCTCCGGCCGGTCCGCTACTTCAAGGGCGTGCCCTCGCCCGTCAAGCACCCGGAGAGGATCGACATGGTGATCTTCCGCGAGAACACGGAGGACATCTACACCGGGATCGAGTGGGGGCAGGGGACGCCGGAGGCGAAGAAGGTCATCGCGTTCCTCCAGACGGAGATGGGGGTCAAGAACATCCGCTTCCCCAACACCTCCTCCATCGGCATCAAGCCGGTATCCAAGGAGGGCTCGGAGCGGCTGATCCGGGCGGCCATGCGCTACGCCATAGAGCACAACCGGCGCAACGTGACCCTCGTGCACAAGGGCAACATCCAGAAGTACACGGAAGGGATGTTCATGAAGTGGGGCTACGCGCTGGCCAAGCGGGAGTTCTCGGACAGGCTCGTATCCTGGGACGACTGTGGCGGCAAGCCGCCGGCCGGGAAGATCCTGGTGAAGGACGCCATCACTGACGCTTTCCTCCAGCAGATCCTCACGCGGCCGGACGAGTTCGACGTGATCCCCTGCTGCAACCTGACCGGTGACCTCATCTCCGACGCGCTGGCGGCCCAGGTGGGGGGCATCGGCATCGCGCCCGGGGCCAACATCAACTACGACACCGGGCACGCCCTCTTCGAGGCGACCCACGGCACGGCGCCCAAGTACGCCGGCCAGGACAAGGTGAACCCCGGCTCGGTCATCCTCTCGGGCGAGATGATGCTCCGCCACATGGGCTGGACCGAGGCGGCCGACCGGATCATCGCCGGGCTCGAGAAGACCATCCAGCAGAAGGTCGTGACCTACGACTTCGCACGGCTCATGGAGGGCGCGAAGGAGGTCAAGTGCTCGGAGTTCGGCACCGCCATCATCAAGAACATGGAGGGATAGAGATGGGCACGCGAGCGAAGCTCACCGTGGTCGGCGCCGGCAACGTCGGCGCCTCGGTTGCGCAGTACGCCGTGGAGAAGGAGCTGGGCGATGTCGTCCTGGTGGACGTGATCGAGGGCATCCCGCAGGGCAAGGCGCTGGACCTGGCCCAGGCCGGGCCGGTGCATCACTACGACTCGTGCCTCGTCGGCAGCAACGGCTATGACGAGACCGCCGGCTCGGACATCGTGGTGATCACCGCCGGGCTGGCCCGCAAGCCGGGCATGACGCGGGATGACCTGCTCTTCAAGAACGCCGAGATCGTCGGCGCCGTGGTGGAGCAGGTCGCCGCCAAGTCCCCGGACGCCATCCTCATCCTCGTCACCAATCCGCTGGACGCCATGGTCCAGCTCGCCTGGAAGAAGTCCGGGTTCCCGTCGAAGCGCGTCGTCGGCATGGCCGGTATCCTCGATTCCGCGCGCTTCCGGACGTTCATCGCCCGCGAGCTGAATGTCTCCGTGGAGAACGTGACGGCCTTCGTCCTGGGCGGCCACGGGGACACCATGGTGCCACTGCCGCGCTACTCGACGGTGGCCGGCATCCCGATCACCGACCTGCTGCCGGCGGACCGCATCGAGGCGCTCGTCAAGCGCACCGCCAACGGCGGCGCCGAGATCGTCGCCCTGCTGAAGTCCGGGAGCGCCTACTATGCCCCGGCCGCGGCCACGGTGGAGATGGTGGAGGCCATCCTCAAGGACAAGAAGAAGATCCTCCCCTGCGCGGCCTACCTCGACGGGGAGTATGGCGTGAAGGGGCTGTACGTGGGCGTGCCGGTGAAGCTCGGCCGGAGCGGCGTGGAGCAGATCATCGAGATCACGCTCACGGCGGACGAGCAGGCAGCGTTCCAGAAGTCCGCCGGCGCGGTGCGCGAGCTGGTGGACAAGCTGAAGCTGTGAGCGCGCGGCCTCCGGGCATGACCATGAGAGACCTCCACATCTCGTCGATCACCGATGCGGTCAAGAAGCTCTGCATGGAGGCGAACTACGAGCTCGAGCCGGACATGCTGCGGGCTTTCGACCGGGCGCTCCAGACGGAGCGCTCGGCCGCGGGCCGGCAGGTGCTCCAGATCCTGAAGGACAATGCCGAGCTCGCCCGGACGAAGAAGATCCCGTACTGCCAGGACACCGGGTTCGTGGTCTGCTTCGTCGAGCTGGGGCAGGACGTCCACGTGACGGGCGGGCTCCTGGTGGACGCCATCAACGAGGGGGTGCGGCAGGGGTACACGGAAGGCTACCTCCGCGCCTCCATCGTCCGCTCCCCCTTCGATCGGGTGAACACCGGCGACAACACCCCGGCCGTGATCCACGTGGAGGTGGTGCCGGGCCCCCACCTCAAGATCCAGATCATGCCCAAGGGCGGCGGCTGCGAGAACCGGTCGAAGTACAAGATGCTCACCCCCGCCGAGGGAGTGGAGGGCGCGAAGTCCTGGGTGATCGAGTGCATCAAGACCGCGGGCCCCGACGCCTGCCCGCCGCTCGTGGTCGGCGTCGGCATCGGCGGCACCTTCGAGAAGGCGGCGCTGCTGTCCAAGAAGGCGCTGTTCCGGGAGCTGGGCAGCCCCAACCCCGACCCCACGGTGGACGCGCTCGAGAAGGACCTGCTCGACCGGGCCAACCGCCTCGGCATCGGCCCGCAGGGCTACGGTGGCGACACCACGGCGCTCGGCATCCACATCCTCACGTACCCGTGCCACATCACCAGCCTGCCGGTGGCCGTCACCATCGAGTGCCACGCGCATAGACACAAAGAGGTGACGTTGTGATCACCACGGCGGCTGACGGAATCAAGGACATCACCCCGCCGCTCACCGACGCCGACGCCGAGTCGCTCAAGGCCGGCGACCGCGTCCGGATCACGGGCGTGCTCTACACCGCCCGGGACGCCGCCCACGGCAGGCTTCTGCCGCTCATCGAGGCGGGCAAGCCGCTGCCGATCGACATCCGCGGGCAGATCATCTACTACACGGGTCCCTCGCCGGCCCGCCCCGGCGAGGTCGTGGGCTCCATCGGCCCCACCACCGCCAGCCGCATGGACAAGTACACGCCCACGCTCTACGGCCTCGGCCTCAAGGGGACCATCGGCAAGGGCTCGCGCTCGCAGCCGGTGAAGGATGCCCTCACGGCGAACAAGGCGGTCTACCTCGGCGCCATCGGCGGCGCGGGCGCGGTGCTCTCCCGCTTCGTCAGGAAGCTCGAGATCGTCGCCTACGAGGACCTGGGGACCGAAGCCATCCGGCGCCTCGAGGTGGAGGGCTTCCCGGCCATCGTGATCAACGACTGCCTCGGCGGCGACCTCTACCAGAACGGCGTGAAGCAGTTCGCCCGAGACTGAGAGAATGCGAGGACACCGATGAAGAACGAGCCCTTCGGCAACCAGCGGGGCGAGGTCATCCCGAGAGCGACGCTGCGCACGGACGCGTGGTGTATCGAGCCCGCGCTGGTGATCCTGCTCCTGGGGAGCTTCGTCGTGTACGCCACGTGGGTCGCGCTCCAGAACGCCCACT
>JACOVB010000536.1 GCA_016177555.1 Candidatus Rokuibacteriota bacterium | reverse complement strand
TCCGCGGCGGGCGGTCAGCTCTGGCTGGCGCTCGTGCTCACGATGCTCGCCTCGTTCATCCTGGGCATGGGACTGACGACGACGGCGGACTACATCATCCTCGCCACGCTCGTCGTCCCCGCGCTGGTCCAGCTCGGCGCGCCGATGATGTCGGCCCACCTGTTCGCCTTCTACTTCAGCTCGATCTCCGGCATCACGCCGCCAGTCGCGCTCGCGGCGTTCGCCGCCGCCGGACTGGCGGGGGCCGGCGTCCTGCAGACGGGGTGGACGGCGGTGCGCATCGGGCTGGCCGCGTTCATCATCCCCTACATGTTCGTCTACGGCCCCGAGCTGATGCTCGTCGGAGGCCCGCTCGCGGTCGGCTGGGCGCTCGTCACGGCCTCCGTGGGGATATTCGCCCTGGCCGCCGGCATCCAGGGCTGGCTCCTGGGCCGAGCGTCCTGGCCGGCGCGCGTGCTCTGCGTGGTCAGCGCATTGCTCCTGATCAAGCCCGGCCTGTTCACCGATGTGCTCGGGGCGGCCGCGCTGGCGCTGGCCCTCGGCTCGCAGGCGATCAGGAGAAGTCGGGCTCGCGGCCGGCCAGCCGCTGACGCGACAGGAACGATTCCCACCGACGTCGAGGAAGCCACAGACCATGCCCATTGAGACCATCGTCACGCCCGACGTGATCACGCGATACACCCAGGCCGGGTTCTGGGGCTCGCGGATCTGGACCGACTACATCGACGAGACCGCCCGGCAGGCGCCGGAGCGCATCGCCATCATGGATTCGGCAGGCTCGCTCACGTATGCCGAGTTCCGGCGCGCCATCGACCACCTCGCCCTGCAGCTCGTGGAGCTGGGGATCAAGAAGGAGGAGCGGTTCGGGATCCAGCTGCCCAACTGGCGCGAGTTCGTGATCATCCGCTTCGCGCTCGCGAAGATCGGCGCGGTGAGCGTGCCGCTCCCGGCCGACTGGCGGCGCAAGGAGGTCGAGTACGTCCTCGGGACGAGCGAGGCGGTGGGCCTCGTGGTGCCTCTGCAGTTCCGCGGCCGCGATTACGTGAGCGAGTACGCCGACCTCGGCGCGTCGGTGCCGGCGATCCGGACGCGGCTGGTGGCGCGCGCGGACGCCGAGCCGGTCCCCGGCTGGCGCTCCCTCGGCTCGCTCATCGACGGCAGCCGGGAGCCGGCCGGAGCCGGCGGGCTGGCGTCGCTCCGACCCGGCGCCAACGAGGTGGACCTCATCGTGACCACCTCGGGCAGCACGGCCGCGCCGAAGATGGTCGTGCGGACCCCGAACTGCTTCCTGACCACGACGCGCCAGTTCGTGGAGCACCGAGGGCTGCTCGTCGGGAGCGACGTGGTGGCCGGCTTGGCACCGATCGCCCGTGGCGTCGGGTACTGGATCGGGGTGGCGGCGCCGGTGGTCGCGGGCTGCACGATGGCGCTCCTCGATCGGTTCACGCCGGAGGCGGCAGTTCAGTGGATCGCCCGGACCCGCGCCACCGTCGCCATCGCCGTGCCGACCCAGATCGTGAAGATGCTCGATGTTCCCGACCTCGATCGCCACGACATGCGTGGGTTCCGGCTCTTCGTGAACGGCGGCGCCGCGATCGCGCCGAGCGCCGCCGAGGAGGCGGAGCGGCGGTTTGGGTGCGTCATCATGAGCGCCTACGGCGCGGTCGAAGGCGGCATCCCGACCTGCACGGCGGTGGACGACCCGCCGGAGAAACGGTTCCGGACCGTGGGCCGCGCCCTGCCCGGGATGGAGATGCGGATTGTCGACGACGACGGCCGGCCGCTGCCGCCGGGGAGTCCGGGCGAGATCGTCTACCGCGGCCCCAACGTGTCGGTCGGCTTCTGGCGGAACGCCGAGGGCTACCGGCAGCTCTTCGACGACGCCGGGTGGTTCCGCAGCGGCGACCTCGGCGTCATCGACGAGCAGGGGTACCTGACGATCGTCGGGCGGAAGAAGGAGATCATCATCCGCGGCGGCATCAACATCAGCCCGACCGAGGTCGAGGGGCTGCTCCAGGATCACCCGGCACTCCGCCAGGTCGCGATCGTGAAGATGCCGGACCCGGTGCTGGGCGAGCGGTGCTGCGCGTACGTCGTGCCGGCCCCCGGGGCCAGCGTGACCGTCGAGTCGCTCGCGGAGTTCCTCGCCGCCAGGGACGTCGCGAAGTACAAGTTCCCGGAGCGGGTCGAGCTTCGCGGGGACCTGCCGACGACGGGCGAAGGCGGGAAGGTGCTGCGGCGGGCGCTCGAGGACGACATCCGCACGAAGCTCGAGCGCGAGGGGACGCCGTGAGGATGGCCTGCACGCCCTTCGACTACGTCACGATGGGCTCCGAGTTCAACACCCCCGCGATGCGGGCGGTGTGGGACGAGGGCAACGTGATCCAGAAGTGGCTGGACGTGGAGGCGGCGCTCGCCACGGCCCAGGCCAAGATCGGCGTGATCCCGGCCGACGCCGCGGCCGAGATCGCCCGCAAGGCGCGGGCCGAGCTCGTCGATCTCGAGCGAGTCCAGGCCGAGATCCGCCGGACCGGCCATCTCGTGGTCGGGCTGCTCCGGGCCTGGGCGCCGGTGCTCGACGGGGGGGCGGACCGCTACGTCCACTTCGGAGCGAGCTCCCCCGATGTCCTCGACACCGGGTTCGGCATGCTCCTCAAGGAGGCGGTCGACGTCATTCGCCGCGACCTCGTCGCCATCGAGGACCGGCTGATCGAGCTGACCGAGCGCCACGCCGAGACGCCGATGGTCGGCCGCACCCATGGGCAGCACGCCCTGCCGATCACGTTCGGGTTCAAGCTCGCCATCTGGCTGGAGGAGATCGGCCGGCACCTCGAGCGTCTCGACGCCTGCCGGCCCCGCGTGCTCGTGGGCAATCTCACGGGTGCCGTCGGGACCCAGGCGGGCCTCGGCGACAGCGCCGCCGAGATCCAGCGCATCGCGCTGGA
>JACOVB010000507.1 GCA_016177555.1 Candidatus Rokuibacteriota bacterium | reverse complement strand
GCGAGCGGATCACGTATCACGACGCGTGCAATCTGGGCCGCTACAACGATATCTACGACGAGCCGCGGCGGGTGCTCGGCTCCGTGGCCCGCACCGAGCTGCTGGAGATGACCCTGTCCCGGTCCAAGGGGTTCTGCTGCGGGGGCGGCGGCGGCCGCGCCTGGATGGAGGAGACCGAGGGACGCCGCGTGAACCAGGTGCGGGTGGAGCAGGCGATGGAAGTGAACCCGGACATCCTGGCCTCGGCCTGCCCCTTCTGCCTCACCATGTTCGAGGACGGGGTGAAGGCGAAGGAGGTCGGCGACAGGATCAAGACCCGGGACATCGCCGAGCTGCTCGTCGAGAACCTGAAGCCGTAGGCGACGAGACGGCGCCCGTGAAGGACCTGCTCCTCCTGCTTCCCCGGCTGGCGCGGATGATCGCCTCGCTCCTGGCCGACGGCCAGGTGCCGACGGCCGGCAAGGTAGCGCTGGCCGCGGTGGCCGTGTATCTGGTGAGCCCGCTGGACCTGATCCCGGACTTCATCCCGTTTCTCGGGTACCTCGACGACGCCCTCCTCGTGGCCGTGGTCGTGGACGGGCTGCTCAACTACCTCGACCACTCGCTCCTCCTCAAGTACTGGCCCGGTGGCGTCGGGTCGCTGGACGCCACGGCGGCCGTGGCGCGCCGGCTGGCTCGCTGGGTGCCCGCCCGCCTCAAGGCGCGGATCTTCGCGGGCCGCTGAGCCTTCCGCAGGGGTTGCCCATGGACACCTCCTATCACGACCTGATTGGCCGGCGGCTCGCGCTGCCCTACGAGGAGGGACCGGACAAGGTCTCGACGCTCGAAGAGGCGGTCGGGCGCCACGTCAAGGCGGCAGACATGCTCTACCTCGGCGCCGCCCACGGTCGCGCCAACCCGCTCATGCGCGAGGTGGTCCGCCAGTGGTGGGGGAAGCGGCCGGGCTTCACGCTGGCCGCCGTCGGCGTCGGCTCGCCCTGGACGGCCCTCATCCACGGCGGGCTCGTCACGCGCGTCATCACGACGTTCATGGGCGAGGGCTATCCCTTCCCGAGGCCCCAGGCGCTCATCTCGCGCGCGGTCCTCGACGGCCGGCTCGAGGTCCAGAACTGGTCCATGCTGACCTTCCCGCTGCGCCTGCTGGCCGGGGCCATGGGGTTGCCCTTCCTGCCGACGCGCTCGCTGCTGGGGTCCTCGATGGAGGAGGACAACACGCGCGCCGGAGACTTCATCGCCACCGCGGATCCGTTCGGGAGCGAGGGGCGCGTGGGCTACGTGAAGGCGCTCGTCCCCGACGTGGCGCTGATCCACGCCTGGGCGGCGGACCGGGCGGGCAACGTCATCATCGCCCCGCCCATGAACGAGAGCCTCTACGGCGCCATGGCCGCCCGGCGCGGGGCCGTGGTGACGGTGGAGAAGATCGTCTCCACGGAGTTCATCCGCCGCCACGCGAGCCTCGTCAAGCTCCCGTCCCAGTACGTCCAGGCCGTCGTGGAAGCGCCACACGGCGCCCATCCGGGCGGCATGTGGGGGATGAACGTGCCCGAGCTCGAGGGCTACGCGGAGGACCTCGACTGGATCCTCGACTGCCGCAAGGCCTTCAGGAAGCCCGAGACGGCGGATGGCTGGATCCGCGAGTGGATCCTGGACGTGCCGACCCATCAGGCCTACCTCGCCAAGATCGGCTATGCCAAGCTCATGGAGGCCAAGGGGCGGGCGCATGCCGATGCCTGGGTGTCGGAGCTCGAGTCGCTCTCGGACGGGCTGCCGTCGGGGCCGGCGATGAGCGGCGCCGAGTGGATGGTGGTCGCCGCCTCGCGCATCCTCGCTGACAAGGTGCGCGCCAACGGCTACAAGACCTTTCTCGCGGGCGTGGGCAACTCCAACCTGGCGGCCTGGCTCGCCGCCTATCAGCTCAAGCGGGACGGGGTGGACGTGGAGCTGATGGCCGAGACGGGAATGGTCGGATACCTCCCGCGCCCCGCCGAGCCCTACGTCTTCTCCTTCCGCAACTTCCCGTCCTCCAAGATGCTCACGGACATCCTGCACGTGATGGGGATCTTCATGGGCGGGCGCCACAACCAGTGCATCGGCTCGCTGGCGGCCGGGCAGGTGGACAAGCACGGCAATGTCAACTCGACCATCATCCCCGGCGTCACCTACGTCACGGGCTCGGGCGGGGCCAACGACATCACCTCCTCCGCGCGCGAGGTGGTGGTGTGCCTCGAGCAGCGGCCCTCGCGCTTCGTGGACAAGGTGCCGTACATCACGGCGCCGGGCCGGGCCGTGCGCGCGGTGGTCTCCGACCTCGGCGTCTACGAGAAGGACGACGAGCACGGCGAGCTCTGTCTCACGGCCATCTATGGCGAGGGGAGCGAGGAGGAGGCCGCCGGCAAGGCGCGCGCCGGTTGCGGCTGGGATTTGCGTGTCGCCCCGCGCCTCCGCCGCGTCGAGGCGCCGACGGCGGACGAGCTCGGGCTCATCCGGCTCTTCGACCCCCGCCGCTACTTTCTGGATTGACGGGAGACTCCGATGATCGGCATCGTCTCGGTGGGAGCCTATATCCCGCGCTACCGGCTCGGCGGGAAGACGCTCCAGGCCGTGTGGGGCGGCGGCGGTGGCGGTGGCGAGCGCGCCGTGGCCAATTACGACGAGGACAGCCTCACCATGGCGGTCGAGGCCTCCCTCGACGCGCTCGCCGGTCGCGATGTCTCCACGGTGGGCGCCTGCTTTCTCGCCTCCACCACCGCGCCCTATCTCGAGAAGTCCAGCGCCAGGTCCTGGCCACGGCCACCGACCTCGGCCGCGAGGTGCTCACGGCCGATCTCGGGGGCTCGCTCCGCTGCGGGACCACGGCGCTTCGGCTGGCACTGGACATGGTGCGCGCCGGCTCGGTGTCGCAGGCGCTGGTGGCGGCCTCCGACATGCGGCCCGTGGCTCCGGGCTCCCCCGAGGAGGTGCTGCTCGGCGACGGCGCGGCGGCCTTCCTGGTCGGCAGCGACGATGTCATCGCCAGCTTCGAGGGCGCCTTCAGCGTGAGCCGCGAGTTCACCGACCTCTGGCGCATTCCCGGTGACCGTTACCTGAACATCCTGCCCGACATGACCTTCGTCAAGAGCTACGGCCTCGACAAGCATATCCCCGAAGCCGTGGACGGGCTGCTGGCCAAGACGGGTCGCAACCGCGAGGACATCGCCAAGATCGTCGTCTACGGCCCCGACGCCCGCACCCAGGCCACGCTCCTCAAGCAGCTCAAGTTCGGCGACGGCGCCGCGCCCAAGGAGGCCGTGATGGGCCGGGCGGGGAACACGGGATCGGCGGCGGCCCCGCTGGGGCTCGCCGCGGCGCTCGAGGAATGCAAGCCGGGCGATCGGGTGCTGGTCGTCTCCTACGGCAACGGCGCCCAGGCGCTGCTCTTCCAGTGCACGGATGCCCTCGCCAGGCGGCCGCTCCACCGTCCGGTCTCCGCCCAGCTCGCCGCCGGCCGGCCGCTCACCCAGTACGGCAGGCTCCTGAACTTCAAGCGCCACGTGGAGACCGAGGTGATCCGTGCCTTCACGAGCGTGCCGACGATGGTGCGCGAGGAGAACCAGAACATGCGGCTCTCCGGCCAGAAGTGCCAGGACTGTGGCGCCGTCTCCTACCCGCGCCGCCACCTGTGCTGGCAGTGCTCCTCCACGCGGCTCGCGGACTACAAGATCTCCCGCCGCGGGAAGGTCTTCACCTTCACCAAGGACCACCTTGTCCCGAATCCCGACTCACCGACGATCATGGTCTCGGCCGATCTCGACGGTGGCGGCCGCTTCAACGGCCAGGTCACCGACTGCGACCCGGCCACGGTCACCTTCGAGATGCCCGTCGAGCTCTCCTTCCGGCGCATCCACGAGGGCGAGGGGATCATGAACTACTTCTGGAAGTTCCGCCCGCTGCTCTGAGGGACGAAGGGTAGTCCGCCGGCACCCGCGGGGTCAAGCCAGCGCATCACCACGGCGCCGATGAGGCGCAGGCGGCCCCCGGGTCAGAAGGCACCGGGGCCGGCCCTCACCGCGCGCAGGTGTTGTGCCGGCCTCCGTCGACGAAGACGCAGTTGCCCGTGATCATGCCCGCGCGGTCAGAGGCCAGGAAGAGGATCATGTCGGCCACCTCCTCCGGCTCCCCGATGCGGCCGATGGGGTGG
>JACOVB010000535.1 GCA_016177555.1 Candidatus Rokuibacteriota bacterium | reverse complement strand
CCGCCCGTGGTGAGGTTCAGGATCACGTCCGACTTCGCGCGGATCCCCTCGGTGATCTCGCGGAAGACAGCCACGTCCGCCGTGGCCTTACCTCTCCGGTCGCGGGCGTGGATGTGGACAATGGCCGCGCCCGCCCGCGCGGCATCCAGCGCCTGCTCGATGATCTCCCGCGGCTGCTCGGGCAGGTTGGCGTTGGCCGCCTTGCCCTGCTGGGCCCCGGTGAGCGCGCACGTGACGATCACCTTGTCGGTCATGGCCTACTCCCCCGTGAAGCGCGCCGGGCGCTTCTCGAGGAAGGCGCCCATGCCCTCCTTCTGGTCCCGCGTGAGCCAGTTGATCACCACCGTGTTGATGGAGTGCTCGATGGCGGCCTCCAGCGGCGCCGTCATCCACTGGTTGATGATCTCCTTCTGGGTCTCGAGCGCCAGCGGGCTCTTGCTCGCGACCCGCTGGGCCCACGCCCGCACCTCCTCGCGGAAGCGCTCGGGCGGCACCACCGCGTTGAGGAGGCCGCGCCGCTCGGCCTTGGCCGCGTCCCAGAACTCGCCCGTGTAGCACATCTCGCGCGCGCCCATGATGCCGATGGCCTGCGGCAGGATGGCGGCCTCGACGATGGCGGGGATGCCCACGTTGATGTTGGGCAGGCCGAAGCGGGAGCGGTCGGTGGCGATCATCAGGTCGCAGGACACCGCCAGCTCGAGCCCCGCCCCGAGACACAGCCCGTCGATGGCGGCGATGACGGGCTTCTTCGCGAAGCGGATGGCGCCGAACGTGTCGTGAAGCAGCCGCCCCATCTCGCGGCTGCCCAGCGGCGGCATGTCCTTCACCATGGCCACGTCGATGCCCGCGGAGAAGGCCCGCGGCGAGGCCGAGTCCAGCACCGCCACGCGGACCGCCGCATCCTCCTGGAGCGCGGCCACGGCGGCCCGGATCTCGGCGAGCATCGTGCGGTTGATGGCGTTCAGCACCTCGGGCCGGTTCAGCGTGATGGTGGCGACACCGTCCTGGACCGCGTAGCGGATCGTCTCGTAGCTCATGGCCGCTCCTTGTTCTCCCCGGGGGGGAGCGACGGCCGCTCCTCCCCCGGTCCCCCCCACCGTCCCTCCGGCCGACGGGGCTCGTTCGCGGGCCCGGTGGATCGTGTCTGCCCCCGCACCGTGCCGGGCCAAGGAACGAGCCAGACGAGGCCCCGCAGTGCGAGCCGCAGCCGCAGGCGAGGCGAGCGGCAATGCACACGCTGGCGAGCGGAGCGAGCCGGCGCGGGCGCGAGGCGTACTCCCTGTACGTTGAGCGTCCGCGCCGACCGAGAACACGGCTGTGCGAGCCGAAGCCGGCGGCGAGGCGAGTGGAGATGCGAACCGTGCGAGCGCGAGCGAGCGATGGCGAAGTTCATTGGCCCGGCACTAGCGTCCCTGGAAGACGGGGGGGCGCTTTTCCCGGAAGGCGCGGAGGCCCTCCTGATGGTCCTGGCTCTGGAAACAGAGCGTCTGCACGTAGCACTGGCACTGGAAGTCGGTGACCATGTCGCGGCCGAGCCCATCGTAGAGCGCGCGCTTCGTGGCCCGGAGCGCGATGGGCGGGCCCGCGGCGAGCCGCGCCACGATCTCGCCGGCGGCCCGGTCGAGGTCGGCCGCCGGCACGGCGCGGGTGACGAGCCCGATGCGCTCGGCCTCCTTCGCGCCGATGACCTCGCCCAGCAGCAGGAGCTCGGCCGCCTTGGCCACGCCCACGAGCCGCGGCAGGAGATAGCTCACGCCCGCGTCCGCCCCGCTGAGCCCCACTCGGGTGAAGGCGAAGCCGAGGCGGGCGTCGTCCCGCGCCAGGCGCAGGTCGCAGGCCATGATGATCCCCAGCGCGCCGCCGAAGGCATCACCATTGACCCTGGCGACCACCGGCACCGGCAGCTCCCTGAGCATCCGCACCACGTCGCAGTACACCCTGACGCCGCGATCGATGCCGAATGGGTCCCCCGCGACCTCGTCCATGGAGGCCAGGTCGCCCCCCGCGCTGAAGGCGCGCCCGGCGCCCGTGACCATCAGCACGCGCAAGGTCTCGCGCTTGCCCAGCGCCTCGAGCGCCGCGCAGATCTCGTCTCCCATGCGGATGCTCAGCGCATTGAGCTTCTCCGGCCGGTTGAGCGTGAGCGTCGCGACGCCGCCAGCTTCCTCACACGTGATGGTCTCGAATGGCATCCCGTCCTCCGGTCGTCAGGCTGCGAAGCACTCGATATCGAGAAGGCTGCCGCTCCTGGCCTCAACCCACACGGGGTGGAGCCGCATGCCGCGCTTGAGCCGTCGCGCGTCGCCGTCGATGCGATGCAGGAGATCCGTGTCGGCGCCGTCCAGGCGCACGAGCCCAAGCGTCACGGGCGGCGGCGGCAGATGGGGGAGCGGCAGGTGGACGGTAGTCCAGGTCACCAGCGCGCCTTCGGGTCCCACCTCGGTCCACTCGCCCGTGTCCTGCCAGCACGCCGCGCAGAAGCTCCGGGCCGGCACGAGCACCTTCTTGCAGGAGGGGCAGCGGTTGCCCATGATCCGCCGGTGGTCGCGCAGCTCCACCAGAAAGCGGCTTGCCGCGGCCCCCGCCGCATAGCTGAAGGGGATGGTGATGGTGCCGGGAATGATCAGGGGCTCGCTCATGGCGCGAGCACCCGGAAGAGGCGGATGTCGCCCATGTTGCCCTCGCGCGGCTCCCTGAAGACGGCGTCCACGCGGAGCCCGAGCCGCAGCCGGCCGAGGTCGGTCTCGTCGAGATAGTGGTTCAGTGTCGTGTCGGCGCCGTCGAGCTGGATGAGCCCCATGCCGAAGGGGACGGGACGCGGCTGGCCCGTGGTGGGATCGAGGAAGGGAAAGTGGACCACGGTGAAGGCCCGGAGCGTTCCCCGGG
>JACOVB010000520.1 GCA_016177555.1 Candidatus Rokuibacteriota bacterium | reverse complement strand
GACTACCTGCGCGTGCTCTTCGCGCGCGTCGGCGTCCCTCACTGCCCTCAGTGCGGGACGCCCATCTCCGCCCAGACCGTCCAGCAGATGGTGGACCGCGTGCTCGCGCTGCCGGCGGGGAGCCGCCTGCTGGTCCTGGCGCCGGTGATCCGGGGGCGGAAGGGCGAGTACCACAAGCTCTTCTTCGACCTCAAGCGGCAGGGCTATGTCCGTGTCCGCGTCAACGGGCAGATCCGCGAGCTGTCGGAGGAGATCGAGCTCGCCAAGACCAAGAAGCACACGATCGAGGTCGTGGTGGACCGGATCATCCTCCGGGACACGGTGGGCACGCGGCTGGCCGACTCGCTGGAAACCGCGCTCCGCCTGGCCGAGGGCTTTGTCCAGGTGGAGGTGGTGGACGGTCCGGCGATGCTCTTCTCCGAGCGCCTCGCCTGCGCCGCCTGCGGCATCTCCTCCCCGGAGGTGTCCCCGCGGATGTTCTCGTTCAACAACCCGTACGGGGCGTGCCCCGAGTGCGGCGGCATCGGCACCCGCTACGAGGTGGATCCGGCCCGCGTGGTGCCCGACGGCCGCAGGGCGCTCGGTCAGGGGGCGCTGGCCCCATGGGTGGGGCAGGCCGGCGGGTACTTCAAGCAGACGCTCCAGGTGCTCGCGCGGCGCCACCGGTTCAACCTCGACACGCCCTGGGACACGCTCTCGAAGAAGACGCGCGATCTGATTCTCCACGGCGAGCCCGACGGCGGGTTCGAGGGCGCGCTCACGATGCTGGACCGCCGCTACAAGGAGACGCTGTCCGAGGAGGCGCGACGGGAGGTGGAGCGTTTCATGACGCTCCAGGACTGCCCCGCCTGCCGGGGCTCGCGGCTCCGCCCGGAGGCCCTGGCGGTGAAGATCGGCGGGCGCTCCATCGCCGAGGTGGTCCGGCTGCCGATCAAGGCGGCGGCCGACTTCTTCGACTCGCTCGTCCTGTCGGAGCGCGAGGTGGCCATCGCGCGGCGCGTGCTCAAGGAGATCCGCGAGCGCCTGGGCTTCCTCTCCGCCGTGGGGCTGGACTACCTCACGCTCGATCGTGGAGCGGCCACCCTGTCCGGGGGGGAGGGGCAGCGCATCCGTCTCGCGACCCAGATCGGCTCGAGCCTCGTGGGCGTGCTCTATATCCTGGACGAGCCCTCCATCGGCCTCCACCAGCGGGACAACCGGCGGCTCCTGGACACGCTCAGGCGGCTGCGGGATCTGGGCAATACGGTGCTCGTCGTGGAGCACGACGAGGAGACCATCCGGTCGGCGGACTACGTGGTTGACCTCGGGCCGGGCGCCGGCGAGCACGGCGGGTACGTGGTGGCCGTGGGGACGCCGGACGAGATCATCGCCAATCCCGCTTCGCTCACCGGCCGCTTCCTCGCCGGAGCCGAGCGGATCGAGACGCCCGGGCAGCGCAGGAAGCCCAACGGCAAGCTCCTCACCATCCACAACCCCCGCGAGCACAATCTCAAGGGCATGGCCGCCCGGATCCCCCTGGGCACCTTCACGTGCATCACGGGGGTGTCGGGCTCGGGAAAGTCCACCCTCGTCAACGACATTCTCTACCGGGCGCTGGCCCAGATGCTCCACCGCGCCCAGGAGCGCCCCGGCGCCCACGACCGGGTCGAGGGCGCCCAGCACCTGGACAAGGTGATCGACATCGACCAGTCGCCCATCGGGCGGACACCGCGCTCGAACCCCGCCACGTACACGGGCGTGTTCACGCTGATCCGCACCCTGATGGCGCGGACCTCGGACGCCCGGATGCGCGGTTACCAGCCGGGGCGTTTCTCGTTCAACGTCAAGGGCGGCCGCTGCGAGGCCTGCCAGGGCGACGGGCTCGTGAAGATCGAGATGCACTTCCTTCCCGACGTCTACGTGACGTGCGAGATCTGCAAGGGGAAGCGGTACAACCGGGAGACGCTGGAGGTCCGCTACAAGGGCAAGAACGTCGCCGACGTGCTCGACATGACCGTGGCCGAGGCGCTCACGTTCTTCGAGCCCGTGCCGGCCATCAAGCAGAAGCTCCGGACCCTGCACGACGTGGGACTCGACTACATCCGCCTCGGCCAGTCGGCCACCACGCTGTCGGGCGGAGAGGCCCAGCGCGTCAAGCTCGCCACGGAGCTCTCCCGGCGGGCCACCGGCCGCACCCTGTACATCCTCGACGAGCCCACGACGGGGCTGCACTTCGCCGATATCCGGCGGCTCCTGGACGTGCTCAACGCGCTGGTGGACCAGGGCAACACGGTGGTGATCATCGAGCACAATCTGGACGTCATCAAGACCGCCGACTGGGTCGTCGACCTGGGGCCGGAGGGTGGCGATGAGGGCGGACGGGTCATCGCCACCGGCACGCCGGAGGACGTGGCGACCCAGGCCGACCGCTCCTACACGGGCCAGTTCCTCCAGCGCGTCCTGGCGCGCCCATGAGGCGCACCAAGATCATCTGCACCATCGGGCCCGCCAGCGCGGGCCGCGACGTGCTCCACCGGCTCGTGGCCGCGGGGATGGACGTGGTCCGCCTGAACTTCTCGCACGGCACTCATGCCGAGCACGCCGAGGTCATCCGGGCGATCCGGGACGGGGAGGCGGAGTGGGGGCGGCCCGTCACCATCGTCCAGGACCTCCAGGGTCCCAAGGTGCGCCTCGGCCAATTCGCCGGCGGCCGCGCGTGGCTCGAGACCGGTGAGCGCTTCACGCTCGCGGCCGAGGCCGTTCTCGGCACGGCCGCGCGGGCCAGCTTCTCCCATCCGGAGCTTCTCCCCATGCTCCGGCCCGGGGACCAGGTGTGGATGGACGACGGCATGATCCAGCTCACCGTCGAGGAGATCGTCGTCCGCGAGGCCCATTGCCGCGTGACCGCCGGCGGCTGGGTGTCCGACCACAAGGGGATCGCGCTGCCGCGGTTCCCGGTGCCCCTGTCGTGCCTCACGGAGAAAGATCGCGAGGACTTGCGCTTCGGCATCGCCCGGGGCGTGGACTACGTGGCCATCTCCTTCGTCCGCTCCGCCGAGGACATCCAGGAGGTGCGGCGGTTCCTGCGCGAGCAGGGGGCCACCCTGCCTGTCATCGCCAAGCTCGAGCGCGCAGAGGTCGTCGGCTTCCTTCCCGCGATTTTCCCGCTGGTGGACGCCGTCATGGTGGCCCGCGGCGATCTCGGGGTGGAGGTGCCGCTCGAGGAGGTGCCGGTCATCCAGAAGGACGTGATCCGGCAGGCGCGGCTCGCCAAGGTGCCGGTCATCGTGGCGACGCAGATGCTCGAGTCCATGGTGAGCCATGTGCGACCCACGCGCGCGGAGGTC
>JACOVB010000519.1 GCA_016177555.1 Candidatus Rokuibacteriota bacterium | reverse complement strand
GCGCCCGTGTCCTCGAAGACCTTCACCACCTGCGCGACCGTCGAGCGCTTCTGCCCGATGGCCACGTAGAAGCAGTGGACCCCCTGCCCCATCTGGTTGATGATCGTGTCCACGCCGATGGCCGTCTTGCCGGTTTGGCGGTCCCCGATGATCAGCTCGCGCTGACCGCGGCCGATGGGGATCATGGCATCGATGGCCTTGAGCCCGGTCTGGAGCGGCTCCTTCACGGAGCGCCGGTCCACCACGCCCGGGGCGTATCGCTCGATGGCGCGGAACTCCGTCGTCTCGACGGGCCCCTTGCCGTCCACCGGCTGGCCGAGGGCATTGACCACGCGCCCGGTCAGGGCCTCGCCCACCGGCACCTGAGCGATCCGCTTGGTCCGGGTGACGGGGTCGCCCTCCTTGATCAGCGTGTCCGAGCCGAGGAGCACCGCGCCGACGTTGTCAGCCTCGAGGTTCAGCACGAGGCCGAACACCCCGCCCGGGAACTCCAGCAGCTCGCCCGCCAGCGCCTTCTCGAGGCCGTAGATCCGCGCGATCCCGTCGCCTACCTCGATGACGCGCCCGGTTTCCTTGAGGTCGATCTCGACCTCGAAGCCCTGAAGCTGGCGCTTGATGATCTCGCTGATCTCTTCCGCCTTGATCATGTGCTATCCCCTTGCCAGGCGCTCGCGCATGCGCTCGAGCTGGCCGTCGAGACTTCCGTCGAGAATGAGGCTGCCCACCTGGGCCACGAAGCCGCCCAGGAGCGAGGTGTCCACCGTCTCCGCGAGCATGGCGCGCTTGCCCAGGGCGCGCTCGATGCGGGCGGCGAGCTGGCGGCGCTCCTCGCCAGTGAGGGCGATGGCGGTGCGCACCGTCGCCCGGACGCGCCCCGCCACCTCGTCCACGAGAGCGCGGTACGCGTCCCCGATCTCGCGCAGGTGGTCGATGCGCCCCCGGGCCGCGACCAGTCCGACCAGATCCGCAACCAGCCGGCCGCACCCGGCCCTCTCTGCCACGGCCGCGGCCACGGCCCGCCGCTCGGCCGGCTTCACCCAGGGGCGCTGCAGCATGGCCACGAGATCGGGGCTCTGCCGGACCGTCTCCTCGAATAGCTCGAGCTCGCCGGCGGCGGCCTCCGCCGTCCCCGCCGCCCGCGTGATCATGAACAGGGCCTTGGCGTAGCGTCCCGCCGTCCCCTGCCGCGCCTTCATCGGGGCCCCCGCCTCATCCCGCGCGCTCCAGCGTCGCGAGGGCCTCCTGGACGATGCGCCGATGGTCCTCGTCGCGCAGGCTCTTCTTGATCAGCCGCTCGGCGACAGCCACGGCCAGATCGCCCACCTCCTGGCGCAGCTCCTGGCGGGCGCGGCGGATGTCCTGTTCCATCTCTGCCCTGGCGCCCTCCACGAGGCGGGAGGCCTCGGCGCGCGCGGCGTCCACCAGCCGCCGCTGCTCGTCGGCCGCCTCCTTGAGCGCCGCGGCGCGGATCGCCTGCGCCTCGGCGTGGGCCGCCTGGATCTTGGCCGCGTGCTCCTCCCGCTGCTGCTGCGCCTCGGCGCGAGCGGCCTGGGCCTCCTCGAGCGACGTCTTGATGGCCTGGGACCGCTCCTCCATCTTGGCCAGCAGGGGGCGGTACAGGAGCTTGGTCAGGATGAACAGGAGCAGGAGAAAGTTGATGGCCTGGATGATGAGCGACTTGTCCAGGTTGATGAGCCCCCCTTCCCCTCCGGCGGCAGAGGCGGCGGCGGGCAGCAGAGCAACCAGGAACGCAGCAATCCCGACGACTCGGCGCATCGTGAATTCTCCGGCTGTGAGGCGTTGTGAAATGAAGGACAAACGTGAGCTTCGTATCACGCCGAGACCAAAACTGTCAAGCTCATCCCCGGGATGTCCGCGCGATGACACCGCCTCCGACGACGAGATCGCCCTGGTAGAACACCACCGACTGACCCGGGCTGATCGCGCGCTGCGGGGTGGCGAAGCGCACCTCGACTCGCTGCCGCCCATCGTCGCCGGCGGGACCGGGGAGGACGGTGGCGGCAGCG
>JACOVB010000534.1 GCA_016177555.1 Candidatus Rokuibacteriota bacterium | reverse complement strand
GCGGACCGGCTTCCGCCCGCGCCCGTCGCCGCGGCCACGCTCGTGGTGGGGCCCGAGGGCGGGCTGGCCGCAGACGAGGTCGAGCGCCTCGCAGAGGCGGGCGCGGTGGTGGCCAGCCTCGGTCCCCGGTTGCTCAGGACCGAGACGGCCGGGCCCGTTGGGCTGGCGCTGCTCCAGGCGCGTTACGGCGACCTCGTCGCCGCTCCCCGGGGGTGACCGGCTCCCCGGCGACAGCGCCATCTGACCCCTAAGACCTGCTGTCACGGAAATGAGACACGTGGGACTGAGTTGCGTGTCTTGGATACCACAGGGGGCCCCCGGAGGGGAACACCGCAGGCCTCGCCTTACCAATGACATCAGGCCCTTCCGCCACATGACGCCCCGTGGCAGCGTGATTGCAAGCCTGGGCCCCGGGTCATGGAATCGCAGCGAACGATCCGGAGGAAAGTCAGCATAGAGGGCGTCGGGCTCCACACCGGGGAGCCGGTCACCCTCACCCTCTCTCCCGCAGCCTCCGACACCGGCATCCTCTTCCGCGCGGCCGACGGCACGCTGATCCCGGCGAACACCGACCACGTGGTGAACTCCCACTTTGCCACGACCATCGGCGCCTTCGGCGTGAGAGTGCGGACCGTCGAGCACCTGATGGCGGCCGCCCACGGCCTGGGGATCGACAACCTGCTGGTCGACGTGAGCGCCGGCGAGCTCCCCGCCATGGACGGCAGCGCCAAGGGCTTCGTGGAGATGCTCGAGCGGGCCGGGCGGGTATCGTTGCCCGCGCCGCGCAAGGCCCTCATGATCGACGAGCCAATCCGCGTCGAGGACGGGGATCGGTTCATCCAGGTGGTCCCCTCGGACACCTTCCGCATCAGCTACACGCTCGACCACGATCACCCGGTCATCGGGCTCCAGGTCGCGTCGCTGGAGATCACGGAGACCACCTTCGTGGACGAGGTGGCTCCGGCCCGCACCTACGGGTTCCTGCGTGACGTGGGGGCGATGCGGCGGAACGGCCTCGCCCGCGGCGGCTCCCTCGACAACGCGATCGTGGTGGGCAAGCGCTCGGTGCTCAACGACAGCCTCCGCTTCGCGGACGAGTTCGTGCGCCACAAGATCCTGGATCTCGTGGGTGATCTCTTCCTCCTCGGCCGTCCCCTGGTGGGTCACGTGGTGGCGCGAAACGCCGGGCATGCGCTGAACTACCAGATCCTCGTGGCCATCCAGAAGGCCATGACAGCGGACCGGCGCAGGGCCCGGATGCGGGCCGTGACTCCGCTCGCGCTTACCGCGATGGCGCCAGCCTTCGAGAGCGCCTGCCCCGTCGCTCCCGGCACCGCCGCCCGCTAGCCGACCCTCCCGACCCCCCGCCCGGCCGGCGCGACTTCCTCCGCCTGCCCGGAAGCCGGACGCTATAATGGGGCGTGTGTTTCCGGGCTCGAGCGTCCACCACCTGCGGGGGCCCAGAAATGGCGCCCGCACTTCCCCTCCCCGCGCGGCAGCTGCTGATCGGGCCGATCACGGCCGTTCTCGTGGTGGCATGCCTGCTGACCCTGCCGGCAGCGGCCGACGCCGAGATCAGGATCAGCAACCTGTCCGTTTTCCTGAACGACCTCGACGTCACGGTCCAGGTGGTGCTCCTCGGGGCCATTCCGCCGTCCCTGCACGAGAGCCTGCACAGCGGCGTCGCCACTCACGTGCGCTTCCACGTCGAGCTCTGGCAGTACAGCCGGTTCTGGGTGGAGCGGCGGGTCCAGGTCCGCGTCGTGGAGCGGCAGCTCACCTACAACGTGCTGACCAAGGAGTACAAGGTCGCGTCGCTTGGCGGGGAGCCGCGGGAGGCCTATCTGACCAAGAACCTGCGTGAGGCGCAGCGGGTGGCCTCCGACCTGAGGGTCGCGCGGCTGGCGCCGGTCTCTTCCCTGGACGCCCAGGAGCTTTATTACGTGCGCGTGCGGGCGGACGTGTCCCTGGGCGGCGTCAACTCGTGGGTGGCGCGCATCGCAGGGGACGCCGCCGAGACCCCGTGGGTGCAGTCGAGCCTGCTCACCATGAACCGGAGCCAGTAATGCCGCTGCTCCAGGATCGGCCGGCTGAGCAGAGCAAGCGCAAGCGCAATCTCCTGATCATCAGCGGTATCCTCATCCTGCTGGTGGTCGGCACCGTGTTCGAGGTGGGGATCCGGACGCCCCAGATCCCGCTCGCCTCCAACCTGCTGGTGCTGGCCCTCCTCAACCTCAACCTGGTCGTCTTCCTGCTGCTGCTGATCCTCCTCTTCCGAAACCTGGTCAAGCTCTCCTTCGAGCGCCGCCACAAGGTGCTCGGCGCGCGCTTCAAGGCAAAGCTGGTCCTGGCCTTCCTCTCGCTGGCCCTGGCACCGGGCATCCTGATCTTCATCATCGCCTCCAATTTCATCACGACCTCCATCGAGGGATGGTTCAAGCCCCAGGTCGAGCGGCCGCTGGACCAGGCGCTGCAGGTGGCGCAGACCTACTACCAGACGCTGGAGGGCACGGCGCTCAGGCATGCTCGGTACATGGCCCGGGTGGCAGAGCGCGAGGGGCTCCTGGGCGAGGAGCGGCGCGAGGCCCTGGCCGCGTTCCTCGACGAGCAGCGGGAGCGCCTCGGGCTGTCGGCCATCACGGTCTTCGACCGGCGCGGGCAGGAGCAGTTCCACGCCAAGGACCCGGCGCTCGCCACCGTCGCCACGCGCTCCATGCACAAGGACAAGGTCGCCCAGGGGCTCGGCGGCCAGGAGGTCACCACGGTCCACGAGCTCGACCGGGGCGACATGATCCAGGCCGTGGTCCCGATCCGCAACTCGAGCCTCCAGGTGGAGGGCGTGCTCGTGGTGTCGAGCCACGTGAGCCAGCGGCTCGAGAACCGCCTTCGTGGGATCAGTCAGGCCTTCCAGGAGTACAAGCAGCTCAAGCTCCTCAAGAACCCCATCAAGGCCATCTACATCCTGCTGTTCCTGCTCATGACCCTGATCATCGTGTTCTCGGCGACGTGGTTCGGTCTCTACCTGGCCCGGGGCATCACCGACCCGATCCAGATGCTGGCCGAGGGCACGCGCGAGGTCGCGGCCGGGAATCTCGGCTATCAGGTGCAGGTGCGCGCCGACGACGAGATCGGGATCCTCGTGGACTCCTTCAACCGGATGACCCGCGACCTGGCGTCCTCGAGGACCAAGCTCGAGGAGGCCTACCTCGACCTGCAGGCCAAGCACGGCGAGATGGAGATGCGGCGCCGCTACACGGAGACCGTGCTCGAGGCGGTGGCGACCGGCGTGGTCTCCCTCGATCCCGAGGGGCGCGTGACCACCATCAACGGGGCAGCCGAGCGCATGCTGGGCATCCCCGCGCAGGCGGCGCTCGGACAGCCCGACTCCGCCGTCTTCCGGCGGCCCGATTTCGGCGAGATCGCGGCCCTGATCAAGCGCATGACACGGCTCAAGGAGGGCACGGTCGAGCACGAGGTGCACCTGAGGCGCGACGGGCAGGCGATCACCCTCCTGTCCTCGGCCACGGCGCTCCGGGGTCCCGACGGGGCCGACATGGGGCTCGTCCTCGTGTTCGACGACCTCACCGAGCTCCTGAAGGCCCAGCGGCTGGCCGCGTGGCGGGAGGTCGCCCAGCGCATCGCCCATGAGATCAAGAACCCGCTCACGCCGATCCAGCTCTCCGCCCAGCGCCTGAGGCGCCGGCTCGCGGGAGACCGGAGCCCCGAGGAGAAGCAGCTGCTCGAGGAGGCCACCTCCACCATCATCCAGGAGGTCGACGGGCTCAAGCAGCTCGTGGACGAGTTCTCGCGCTTCGCGCGCATGCCGGCCCTGTCGCTCCGGCCGACGGATCTGGCCCGTCTCCTCGACGGGGTCATCGTCCTGTACCGCGAGTCGCACCCGGCGCTGGCCATCACGTCGGCGTTCTCGCCCGACCTGCCCCAGATCGAGGTGGATCCCAACCAGATCAAGCGCGCCGTCCTGAACCTGGTGGACAACGCCGTGGAGGCGGTGGGCCAGGCCGGGGAGGTGACCGTCGAGACCGTGTGGCTTCCGGAGGCGCGGCGGGCGCGGATCGTCGTGGCCGACACCGGGCCCGGCATCGCCCAGGAGGACCGCGAGCGGCTCTTTCTCCCGTACTTCTCCACGAAGGCCACGGGCATGGGCCTCGGGCTCCCCATCGTCCACCAGATCGTCATCGACCACGGCGGCACCATCTGGCTCGAGGACAACCTGCCGCAGGGCAGCCGCTTCGTCCTCGAGCTGCCGGCTGGCCGTCTCGCGCCGGCCCCCGTGCAGGCCTGACAGGAGAGCCGGAGAGCCCATGGCCGGCGAGCACATCCTCATCGTCGACGACGAGCGCGCCATCCAGACCACGCTGCGGGGCGTGCTCGAGGACGAGGGCTACCACGTCTCGGCGGTGGGCTCCGGGCAGGACGCCATCGGCCGGCTGGCGGAGGAGTCCCCTGATCTGATCTTCCTGGACATCTGGATGCCAGGCATGGATGGGCTCGATGCATTGGCCGAGATCATGCGACTCCGGCCCGAGGTCGCCGTGGTGATGATCTCGGGCCACGCCACAATCGAGACGGCCGTCAAGGCCACCAAGCTGGGCGCCTACGACTTCATCGAGAAGCCGCTCTCGCTGGAGAAGACGCTGCTGGCCGCGGCCCGCGCGCTGGAGCACTCGCGGCTCGAGCGGGAGAACCGCGCGCTCCGCGAGCAGATCCAGCGCGGCCAGGAGATCGTCGGCAGGAGCCCGCTCATCGAGGAGCTGCGGCAGCAGATCGCTACCGCGGCGCCCACCAACGGGCGGGTGCTCGTCCACGGGGAGAACGGCTCGGGCAAGGAGCTGGTGGCCCGGGCCATCCACACACTCTCCACGAGGCGCGAGGGGCCGTTTGTCGAGGTGAACTGCGCCGCGATCCCCGAGGAGCTGATCGAGTCGGAGCTGTTCGGCCACGAGCGGGGCGCCTTCACCGGCGCGGTGGCGCGCCACCGCGGGAAGTTCGAGGTCGCCGACGGCGGCACCCTCTTCCTCGACGAGATCGCAGACATGAGCCTCAAGACGCAGGCCAAGGTGCTGCGCGTCCTCGAGGAGCAGGCCTTCGAGCGGGTGGGCGGCAAGGACACCATCCGGGTGGACGTCCGCGTCCTCGCCGCGTCCAACCAGGACCTGAAGGAACAGATCGCCCAGGGGCGCTTCCGCGAGGACCTCTACTACCGGCTGAACGTCATCCCCATCGAGGTGCCGCCGCTGCGCCGGCGCAAGGAGGACATCCCCGCGCTGGTCGAGCACTTCATCCGGCTGTTCTCCGCCGAGAACGGCAAGCGCCCGAAGACCGTCTCGGTCGAGGCCCTCGCCTACTTCCTCTCGTACGACTGGCCGGGAAACGTGCGGGAGCTCCGGAACATGGTCGAGCGGCTCGTCATCATGGCGCCGCGGGACGTGATCGGCCCGGAGAACCTGCCGCCACCGCTGCGCCCCAAGGAGGCCCCCGCGGGAGCCGAGGAGGTCCAGCGGGAAAAGACCCTCAAGGAGGCCCGAGAGGCGTTCGAGCGCGCCTACATCCTGGCGGAGCTGCGCGCCCACGACAGCAACGTGACGCGCACCGCCGAGAAGCTCGGCGTCGAGCGCAGCCACCTGTACCGCAAGCTCAAGAGCTACGGCATCACGCCGTCCAAGGGCTGAACGCCGAGCGGACATCGAGGAGGGCCGAGGTGAAGGGGCGCGTGGCGGTGCTCCGGGCGTACGGGGGCGAGTTCGAGGTGCGGGAGTATCCCGTGCCGGACGCGGAACTCGGTACTAGTCGTCCCGGCGGCGACTGCGGGCCTCGCGCGTCATCGCGCGGAGCGCGGCCACCACCATGGCGAGGCTGGCGGCGCTCCCGACCCCCACCGCGGCCAGCACCCACAGCGCGCCGCCCCCCTCGCGCCGCGAGTCGTGCCTGGCCCGCTCGCGGGCCGCCATCTCCCCGATCCCCTCGCGGATCCGGTCCATCAGCGTCCTCCCCTCGTCCGTGAGGACCACCCGGACCGCCGCCGCCGCGCCCTCGCTGCGGCGCAGCTCGATGGTGCGGTGGAGCTCGGCCAGCTTGGCGGCGATGAGCGGCTGGAGGGCGTCGAGCCGCTCCCGCTGCTGCGGACGGTCGGCGAGCCCGACCCGCAGCTCCCGCTGCCGCTCCCACAGGGCGGCGAGGGCGTCCTGGTAGGGCTCGAGATAGCGCTCGTCCCGCGTGAGGAGGTAGCCGCGCTGCCCCGTCTCGGCGTCCTTCAGCAGGGACAGGAAGGCGTTCAGCCGCTCGACGTTGACG
>JACOVB010000533.1 GCA_016177555.1 Candidatus Rokuibacteriota bacterium | reverse complement strand
CATGGCATCGCGCACGGGCTCGTAGTCCCGGTCCTCGGCTTCCGTGAAGCCGTCGATGTCGTAGAGCTGCTTCAGGAGCGCCGCGTGCTCGGGGCCCTTGATGGCCAGGAGCGCGCGCCTGATCCTCGCCACCGCGTCGGCCGGCAAGCCGGGGCGCGCGCAGATGCCGGCCTCCGGGATCTCCGGCGTCTCGGCCACGAAGGACAGCTGGGCGATGAGGGCCGGATCCTTGAGGTGCAGCTCCGGCGCCTTGTCGAAGGAGACGGCCGCGTCCACCCGTCCCGCGAGCACCGAGCGCAACGCCACCTCGTGGGTGCCCGCGAAGAGCGCCTCCTTGAAGAAGGACTTCGGGTCGCGGTCCTTGACGAGCCCCTTCTTCATGAGCAGCACCATGGGATAGATGTAGCCGGAGCTGGATGCCGGGTCCACGAAGGCCACCGTCTTGCCCCGCAGCTCCTCGAGGCGCTGAATACCGCTGTCCTTGCGCACGTAGAAGCGGGCGGTGTAGGCCACCTTCCCCTGCCAGATGTCACGCACGAGGATCTGGCAGCCCGCCTCGCGGTTGGCCAGCACGTACCCCACCGGGTGGACGAAGGCGAGGTCCACGCGCCGGCTCCGCAGCGCCTCCACTACCCCCGCGTAATCCGAGGCCACCTGGGCGCGCACGGGTAACCCGGACAGGCGCGTCAGCGTCTTCGCGAAGGCATCGCCGGCTTCCTGGAGGGCGGTCGGATCGCGGGACGGCGTGAGCGCGATGGTCAGGGGCTGTTCCGCGGCCCCCGCCCCCCCGTGCGCGAGCGACACGACAGCCGCCAGGACCCCGAGCGCCACACTCACGCTGAACCGCGTCATTCGGGGGCGGTCCCCAGGCCCGCCGCGGCCTGGAGCGGCCCGGCGTCGTCGTCCCGCCGGACGCCCCAACCCGCCAGCCGGGCGAGCAGTGTGTTGCGGTGCACTCCGAGGCTGCGGGCGGCGCGGCTCTGGTTCCCGTTCTCCCGCTCCAGCGCGCGCAGGATATAGGCCTGCTCGAACCGGTCGCGCGCCTCCTTGAGCGTCAGCGCGGAGGCCGCGACCTCCCCCGGACCGCGGCCGGTCCCGTCGTGGATGGCCAGATCCAGCGGCAGGCCGTCGAGCCGGATGACCGGGCGGCTGGCCAGCGCCACGCTCCGCTCGATCACGTTCTCCAGCTCCCGCACATTGCCGGGCCAGTCGTAGGCCTGAAGCGCAAGCAGCGCGCCGCGCGAGAGACCGCGCACGTCCTTCTTGAACTCGCGGGAGTACTTCTTGACGAAGTGGTCCGCCAGGATGCCGATGTCCTCCTTCCGCTGCCGGAGCGGCGGCACGGAGAGCGGCACCACGTTCAGCCGGTAGTACAGGTCCTCGCGGAATTCACGGGCCCGGACGCGCTGCTTGAGGTCCACGTTCGTGGCGGCGATGATCCGCACATCGACCGGGATCGTGCGCGTGCCGCCAAGGCGCTCGATCTCGCGCTCCTGGAGGGCGCGGAGTAGCTTGGCCTGCAGCTCCACGCGCAGGCTCCCCACCTCGTCGAGGAAGAGGGTGCCGCCGTGCGCCAGCTCGAACCGGCCCACCTTGCGCGCATGGGCCCCCGTGAAGGCGCCCTTCTCATGGCCGAACAGCTCGGACTCCAGGAGGGTGTCCGGGATCGCCGCCACGTTCACGGCGACGAGCGGCTGGTCCCGGCGCGGACTCTGCCGGTGGATGGCCCGCGCCACCAGCTCCTTGCCCGTGCCGGTCTCGGCGGTGATCAGTACCGTGGCATGGGTCTGGGCGACCTGGGTGATGGTCTCGTAGAGCCGCACCATGGCGGGGTGCCGGCCGACGAGAGCGTCGACGCCGTGGGTCCGATCCAGCTCTTCGCGGAGGTAGCAGACTTCTCGCTCGAGCACCCGCTGCTGGGCCGCCTGTCGGACGAGCAGCAGGATCTCGTCCACGTCGAAGGGCTTGACGAGGTACTCGTAGGCCCCCGCCTTGATGCACTCCACCGCCGTCCGGACGTCCGGGACCGCCGTCATCAGGATCACGGGGAGGGAGTCATCGAGCGCCAGGACGCGCGGCAGGACGGCCGGGCCCCGCTCACCCGGGAGCCTCACGTCGAGCAGGACCACGTCCACGCGGCGCGACCGGATGATCTGGAGCCCCGCGGCGCCGTCCTCGGCGCCGAGGACCTCGAACTCGTACTTGAGGATCTCGGCCAGCGACTCACGCACGCCCGGCTCGTCGTCGATGACGAGCACGACGAGGCGAGGCTTGTACACCGCCGCGGGATCGGGCGTGGAGGTCACGGGCGCCGGGGGTTCTGGGATTCGGGGGCCTTCAGGACCACGTACTCGTTCCCTCCGCCGCCCCGTTGAACATAGACCGGCACCACGTCCCCCGGTTGAACCGCCGCCATGATCCGGCGAAACCCCGCCATGTCGATCACCGCCTGGCGGTTCACCTCGAGGATCGCATCCCCGGGGCGGATGCCGGCCTCCGCGCCCGAGCTGGCCGGCGCCACGGCGGTCACCACCACGCCCGCCCGCGCCGACAGGCTGAAGCGCTCCGCGGCCTCGGCGGTGAGCGGCTCGACGGTGAGACCGAGGCTCTCCTCTTTCGGGACGGCGGCGGCGAGCGTCTCCTCGGCCGCCTGCTCGCCGATCTTCACGGTGAGCGGCATCGGCTTCCGATCGCGGATCACCGAGAGCCCCGCAGGGCGCCCGGGCTCCACCGCGGCAACCCGCTTCTGCAGATCGGTCACGTCCTTGATGGGCGCGCCCGCGAACTCCACGATGATGTCGCCCGGCTTCATGCCGCCCGCCTCCGCGGGGCTGCCCGCCATGACGTCCGACACGAGGACGCCGTTCGCCTGGGAGAGGCCGAAGCCCGCGGCCAGGTCATCGGTGAGGTCCTGGATGACAATGCCGAGCCACCCGCGCACCACGCGCCCCCTGGCGATGAGCTGGGCCATGATGTCGCGCGCCATGTTGATCGGGATCGAGAAGCCGATCCCCTGCCCGGTGGCGACGATGGCCGTGTTGATGCCGATGACGCGGCCCCGCAGGTTCAGCAGCGGCCCCCCGGAGTTCCCGGGGTTGATGGAGGCGTCGGTCTGGATGAACGCCTCGTAGGTGGCGACGCCGACCCGTGTGCGCCCGGTGGCCGAGACGATCCCCACCGTCACCGTCCGGTCGAGCCCGAAGGGGTTCCCGATGGCGATGGCCCATTGCCCGACGCGCAGCGTGTCGGAGTTCCCCAGCGCCGCCACGGGGAGCGAGTCGGTCGGCGCCTCGATCTTGAGCACGGCCAGATCGCTCTTCGGATCCCGCCCCACCAGCGTCGCCTTGAACTTGCGGTCGTCGGAGAGGCGCACCTCGATCTCGGCGGCGTTCTCGACCACGTGGTTGTTCGTGAGGATGTACCCTTGGCGATCCACGATGACGCCGGAGCCGGCGGCGCGTCCCTCGTCTCTGGGCCCGCGGCGGCGGAAGAAGCGGTCGAAGAACTCCGGCCCGAAGAACTCCTTGAAGCGCTGCTCCATCTCCGGACTCTGGCCGCTCTCCGGGGACTCGGTCTTCCTGGGCTTGACGCTGACGTTCACCACGGACGGCATCACGCGATCAGCCACCGCCACGAACGCGTCCTCGAGCGCCTGCAGCACCCGCTCGGGCTCGGCCGGAGGCGCGCCCTTCGGCGCGGGCCCGGTCTGGGCAGATGCCGCCGCCGACAGCGAGACGGCGACGCACAGGACAACGAGATGCCGCACGACCAATCGGCGCAGACTCATGAGGGGCCTCCGGCGGCCATCTTACTCCGTGGACGGGGGCGTCGCCAGAGGGGAACGGAGTGTGACTTCCAGGATACACCGCGTGTCAGGCGTCACAGGCGCCGCGCGTCCCCGCCGCAACCCTGCGACCCAGAGGATCTCGCCGTCGGCCTCGAGCAGCGGGATGCGATCACGGTCCCAGCGGGGAATCCCCGCGTCCACGAGGAGCTCCTTCAGCCGACGCACCCCGGGGCCGCCGAAGGGGGCGAACCGATCGCCGGGGCGGCGCCCGCGCACGGTGAGCTCCGCGGGCATTCGGTCCCCATCGAAGGCCACGACGCGCGGATCCCGCGGCGGCAGCCACGCGGCCGGACGCGCCAGACGGCGTGACTCGAGCGAGAGCCCCACCTCGGGCAGCGCGAGCGCTCCCGGCGGACGCCAGACGCGCGGAGAGATGCTGCCGGCCCCGGCGGGTCCGATGCGCAGCCATGCTCCGCTCCGCTCCACCGTCACGCGCCCCAGGCGGATCGCGTGGCGCGGGGGTGACGGATCGAGCATCCGCCGGAGCGCAACCTGCGCATGCGCCCGGAGCGGCGCCGCGACACCCAGCCGCAGGAGCCCGCCGCGAAGGACCTCGGCGGCCAGGTCCCCCGGCAATGCCGCGAGCTCGGCCACGCGCAGGAGGAGACCCCCGTCGCGGGGCTCGGCCAGCCGGGCGAGCTCGAGGGCGGCGCGCGCCGTGAGCCTCGAGACGGCCCCGCGGGCGACGGTGGCGGCGCGACACAGGATCTCGACGACATCGGGATCGTAGCGCTCGCGGAGGAACGGCAGCACGTCGTGCCGGATCCGGTTCCGCAGGAAGCGGCGATCGCGGTTGCTCCGATCCTCGACCCACGGGAGCCCATGGGCGCGGAGGTGGGCCTCGATCTCCCAGCGACGCGTCTCGATCAGCGGCCGGATGTACGGGCCACGCGCCGGGGGAATCCCCGCGAGCCCCCGCGGGCCGGCGCCCTCGAGGAGGCGCATGCAGACCGTCTCGGCCTGATCGTCGGCGGTGTGGGCGGTGGCGACCCGCGCGGCGCCGATCTCCCGTGCCCGCGCGGCGAAGGCCGCGTACCGGACACGCCGCGCGGCCGCCTCGAGCCCGCCCTCGCCCGCCGGATCCCCCGGCATTCCCACGTGAACGCGCTCGACATGCGCGGGAATCGCCCAGCGCCGGCTGAGCTCGAGGACGAAGCGCGCGTCGGCGTCCGCCTCGGGGCGGAGACCGTGGTGCACGTGGATGACGTGGAGCGACAGGGGGAGCATCGGCGCGAGGAGACGGAGCGCGTGGAGCAGGGCCACCGAGTCGGCGCCCCCGGACACGGCCACGAGCACCGTGTCGCCGCCCCCGAGGAGACCGTGGCGGCGGATGGTGGCGAGGACGCCGTCCGCGAGGCTAGCTGGCGACGTCAACCGGTGCGGCCGACCCACACCTCGCCGTCCTCGAAGTGCTCCTTCTTCCAGATCGGCACCGTCTCCTTGAGGGTGTCGATGGCGAAGTGGCAGGCCTCGAAGGCCTCGCGCCGGTGCGCCGAGGAGACGGCGATGAGCACGCTCGACTCGCCGATCTCGAGCCGGCCCACCCGGTGCACGAGGGCCACCTTCCGCACACCAGGAAAGCGGGCGCGCACCGCCGCGGCGATCTCGTGCATCTTGGCGGTGGCCATGGCCGCGTGGCCCTCGTACTCGAGGAACTTGACCCGCCGCCCGCCCGTCTCCTCGCGCACGACACCCGAGAAGAGGACGATGGCGCCCGCGCCCGGGTCCTCCACGGCCTGCGCCATCGCGCGCTCGGAGAGCGGCTCGGCGGTGACCTCGACGCGGTCCGCGGCCGGCGCCGCCCCGGCCGCGCCGCCGCTCACGGGCGGGAACAGACAGAGCTCCTCGCCGGCATGGAGCGGGCGGTCGGGGGGGACGTAGTCGTTACCCACGGCGAACAGCGTGAATGGGCGGTACGCCGAGAGCGCCGGGAAGCGGCTCGTCACCGCCTCCCAGGCGGCCTCGACCGTGCCGCCCTCCGGCAGATCCAGCTCGACGCGGTCATGCCCCGCTTCCTCACGGTAGCGGGCGAACAACCGCACCTGCACCTTCATGTTGCTGCTGCCCGAGCGGCTAGAACTGGTGCGAGGAACCGCATCCACAGGACGACTTCACGTTGGGGTTGTTGATCGCGAACCCGGCCCCCAGCATGTTGTTGTCCACGTAGTCGATCTCGCTGCCCGCCAGATACGGCGCGCTCTTGCTGTCCACAAGGACCCTGACCCCATGGGACTCGACGACGCTGTCGTCCTCGCCGGCCGCATCATCCCACCCCAGCTCGTACGACATGCCCGAGCAGCCGCCGCCGACAACGCGAATGCGCAGGCCCAACTCGGGCTTGCCCTCTTCGAGCCGCAGATCGGCGATCTTCTTCGCCGCCATTTCAGTCAGACTGACCATGCAATCCTCCTCGGAATCTCTCGGGGTGACGGTGCTCGCGAACCTGCGTTCAGTATACCAGAGCTTCCCGAAGCCGAGGCCCGGGGCCTCCCCGGAGGCCTCAAAGCACACCCCCCGCCGGCAGCAGGGTGATCTCCTCCAGCGCCGCGTTGGGCGCCTGCGCGGCCATCAGGAGCGCCGCCTCCGCCACCTGCTCGGGCCGGAGCATCCGGGTCCGGTCCGGAGGGCTCGGCACGGCATCCCAGAGGGCGGTGTCCACCGCCCCCGCCGACAGCACCCCCACCCGCACCCCGTGGGGGCGCATCTCCTCCGCCAGCACCCGCGCGAGTCCCAGGAGCCCGTACTTCGAGGCCGTGTACGCCGAGGACCCGGAGAGCGTGCGGCTCGTCACCACGGAGCCGATGACGATGATCGTCCCGCTCCGCTGCGCCATCATGGTGGGCAGCGCCGCCCGGCAGCAGAGGAAGGGGGCGCGCAGGTT
>JACOVB010000532.1 GCA_016177555.1 Candidatus Rokuibacteriota bacterium | reverse complement strand
TTCCTGAAGGCCGCCACGGCCTCAACCAAGGCGGGGCGATTGGCCTGGAAGATCTCCCGCCACACCCGGGGGCTCGACGCCGCGATGCGGGTCATGTCCCTGAAGCCCCGCGCAGCCACATCGAGAAATGTCGGGTCCATGCGGAGGACGGCATCCACGAGGGCGCCAGCCACGAGGTGCGGCAGGTGGCTCACAGCCGCCACGGCGCGGTCGTGAGTCGTGGGGTCCAGAGTGGTCACGTGGGCCCCGAGCGCCTCCCAGAACGTGCGCACCCGCGCCAGGGCGCCCGCGTCGCTCTTTTCGTTCGGCGTCAGGATCACCACGGCGCCGCGGAACAGGTCCGCACGGGCGATCCCGTAGCCGGACTGCTCGGAGCCGGCCATGGGATGCCCCCCGATGAACCGGAGCGGGCGCGAGGCGGCGAGGCGGTCGGCGGTACGGACGATCAGTCCCTTTGTGCTTCCCACGTCGGTGATGACGGCCCCGCCGGGGGCTGCGGTCCACACCGCCGGCAAGAGGGCCTCGAGGGTCGAGACGGGAGCCGCCAGGAGGCAGAAATCAGAGCCGCTGATCCCATCGCTCAGGTCGGTCGTGATGCGATCCACCACGCCCTCCTGGAGCGCCGGCTCGAGCGCCTCGCGCCTGCGACCCACCGCCACGATCTCGCGGGCGAGCGACGCCTCGCGGACCGCCTTCGCGACGGAGCCCCCCAGGAGGCCGAGACCGACGATGGACAGCTGGTGGATCACGCGCTCTTCGCTTCCGGGAGCACCTTGCGCAATGCCTTCATGAGCCGCCGGTTCTCCTCCGGTGTGCCCACCGTGACGCGGAGGGCGTTGTCCATCCCGAAGCTCGTCAGCGGACGGACGATCACCCCCTCGCGGAGCAGCCGCTGGTACACGTCCACGGCGTTCCGCCCCACGTCCACCAGGATGAAGTTGGCGCGGGACGGGGTGTACTTGAGGCTCAGCGAGGCGAACTCGTCGTAGAGGAACGCCCGCCCCGCCTCGATCATGCGCAGACACTCGACGATGTGCCCCTCGTCCTCGAGCGCGGCGAGCGCGGCCACCTGAGCCAGCGAGTTCACGTTGAAGGGGGCGCGAATCCGGTTGAGGAGCGCCACGCAGTCAGGCGACGCGATGCCATAGCCCACGCGGAGCCCAGCCAGGCTCGCGGCCTTGGAGAAGGTGCGCAGGATGGCGACCTTGCGCCCCTGCCGGAGATAGGCCAGCGAATCGGGGAAGTCGGGGCCCTGGGCGAACTCCAGGTACGCCTCGTCGAAGACCACGATGACCCGGTCGGGAACCCGGGCCATGAAATCCTCGACCTCGTTGGCGGTCACGATCGTGGCGGTGGGATTGTTGGGGTTGGCGACGAAGATCATCTTCGTCATGGGCGTGATGGCGCGTGCCATCGCTTCGAGGTCGAGGCGGTGCTCCTTGAGGGTCACGACGACGCGGATGCCGCCCACGGCCTGGACGATCATCGGGTACACCACGAAGGACGGGTGCGGGATGACGACCTCCTCCCCGGGGCGCACGAACGCCCGCACGAGGAGCTCGATGAGCTCGTTGGACCCGTTGCCCAGGACAATGTCGTCGGGGTTGACCCCATGGCGCCGGGCCAGCGCGTCGCGCAGGTAGAAGCCGCTGCCGTCGGGATAGCGGTTCAGCTGGCCGAGTGCGGCCGCGATGGCCTTCTGGACGCGCTCCGAGGGCGGCAGCGGGTTCTCGTTGGAGGCGAGCTTGATGGCGTCCTTGATGGCCAGCTCGCGCTCGAGCTCCTCGATGGGCTTCCCCGGCTCGTACGGGGCGATGCCGAGGATGTGGGCGTTGGCGAGTGATTCCCAGGAGGCGGACATGGAAGGCTCCTTATGCGGCCGGATAGGACCCGAGGATCTTGAGGAACTGGCAGCGCTCCTCGACGGCGCGAAGCACGTCTCGCACGTCGTCGGTGTCCCGGTGCCCCTCGAAATCCAGGAAGTTCACGTACTCCCAGGGGCGCCGCTTGGTGGGCCGCGATTCGATCTTGGTCAGGTTAAGCCGGCGCTCGGCGAAGGGCTGCAGGACGCTGTAGAGAACGCCCGGCTCGTTGCGCATGGAGAAGAGGATGGAGGTCTTGTCCCTTCCCGTGGCCGGCATGGGCCGGCGCCCCAGCACGAGGAAGCGGGTCGAGTTGTAGGGGTTGTCCTCGATGCGCCGCCTCAGAACGGGCACCTCGTACAGGCGTCCGGCCATCTCCGAGGCGACGGCGGCGACCGTGGGGTCGTCCTTCGCGCGCGTGGCGGCGGCGGAGGTGGAGGAGGTGTCCTCCGTCGGGACGTCGGGGAGGTTGGCGGCCAGCCACTGCCGGCACTGGGCGAGGGCCTGCGGGTGTGAGCAGACAGTCTTGATCTCGTCGAGAGCCCCCGCCCTCGAAAGGAGGTGGTGCGTGATCTCGAGGGTGACCTCTCCCGTGATCACCGCCTCGCCGTCCAGCAGGCTATCCAGCGTGATGTTGACGGGCCCCTCGGTGGAGTTCTCGACCGGGACCACTCCGTACTCCGCCCGGCCGCGCTCGACCTCGTCGAACACCTCGCCGATGCTCCTGACCGCCACGAACACGGCCGAGGAGCCGAACCGCTGAACCGCCGCCTGGTGGGTGAAGGTGGCCGGGGGCCCGAAATAGGCCACCGGCAGAGGATTCTCCAGGGCGAGCGAGGCGGAGAGGATCTCCCGCCAGACGGCCCTGAGGGCGCCGGCTGGCAGCGGGCCGCGGCTCCGGGCCGTGATCCGGTCGAGAACCTGCGCTTCCCGATCTGGCGCGAAGTACGGGAGGGACTGCTGCCTCTTGAGCTCGCCGATCTGGAGGGCGGCGTCTGCGCGCTGATTGAGGAGGTGGAGGATCTCGTTGTCGAGGTCGTTGATCCTGGAGCGCCAATCGTCCAGGTTCATAGAAGCTCCTGATGAGGCCCGGTCAGCAACTGCCGCATTATAGGCGATGGGTCCGGGGCGCGCAAGCGCCTTAGGGCCGAGAGCTCGGCGTCGGTCAGGGGGCGGCTCTCCCCCACCCGGAGGCTTCCGAGGTGCAGCGGGCCGAGCTGAACGCGAACGAGGCGCAGGACGGGATGACCCAGCGCCTTGCAGTAGCGCTTGACCTCCCGGTTGCGCCCCTCTCCGAAGGTCAGCCGCAACCGCGTCGTTCGCGGCCCGGCGTGCAGGATGGTGACCGCGGAGGGGACAGCGGGCCCGTCCGAGAGCGTCACGCCCCGGCGCCAGCGCTCGAGATCGCGCGGGATGACCCGCCCCTCCACCTCGGCCTCGTAGACCCGCGGGATCTCGTGGCGCGGGTGCAGGAGACGGTTGGTCAGCTCCCCGTCGTTGGTGAGAAGCAAGAGCCCCTCGGCGTCGTAGTCGAGGCGCCCCACAGGAAAGAGGCGCGGCCCGCGGCCCCGCAGCAAATCCAGCACGACGGGGCGGCCGCCGGGGTCGCTCACGCTGCAGAGGTAGCCGCGCGGCTTGTGGAGGAGCACGTAGGAGCTGGCTTCGGTTGCGGGCAGCGGGCGACCGTCGATGGCGATCACGTCGACCTGCGGGTCGGCCTGGGCGCCCGGCTCGAGGCGCACCCGGCCGTTGACCGTGACGCGTCCCTGGGCGAGGAGCGCTTCAGCTCCGCGGCGCGAGGTCAGTCCCGCTTGCGCCAGGATCTTGCTGAGGCGAATCGGCGCCAGCGGCCATCCCCTCCTGGTTCTCTTCTCGGGGCGCAGCGACGGCCCGCCCGCTCTCGTCTGACACCGGGTTTCCAGGCTCCGTGTCGGCCGGGCTATCAGCTTCGAACAGCGGCTCCCCGCCGCTCTCGGCACCCTGGGGTTCCGGCATGATCAGCTCGCCGTCGACCTTGGGGAGGTCGGCCAGGTCCCGCAGCCCAAAAGCCACCAGGAAGTCCCTCGTGGTCTCGTAGAGGAAAGGCCGGCCGGGGGAATCCTTCCGTCCCGCGATGCGGATCAACCGGCGCTCCAGCAGGTTGTCGAGCACACCCTCGGAGTTCACCCCGCGGATGGCGTCGACCTCGGGCCGGGACACGGGTTGCCGGTATGCCACGATGGCCAGCGTCTCGAGGGCGGGGCGCGAGAGGCGAGAGCGCGTGCGTGAGCGCGCGAGCTTCACGAGCCACGGCGCCACCTCGGACCGCGTGACGAGCCGGAAGCCCCCGCCCGCCTCCATCACCTGGAGGGCGCGCCCCTCCCCGTCGAGGCGGCGGCCCAGCAACTCCAGCAGCGCCACGGCCTCGGCCGGAGAGGCGAGCCCCAGGACGTCCTGGACGGTGACGGCTTCAACGGGGATGTCCGAGGCGAAGAGGAGCGCCTCCAGGACGTCGATCGGCTCAGCCATTGCCTCGGTCTCCGCCGGCTTCGGGCGCGGTGGCGCTCACGATCGTCTCGGCCTCCGGGGTGCGCCGCTCGATGACGATGTCGCTGAAGAGGTCCCCCTGGCGCGCCCGGGCCTGGCCCAGCCGGACCAGCTCCAGCAGCGC
>JACOVB010000531.1 GCA_016177555.1 Candidatus Rokuibacteriota bacterium | reverse complement strand
CGCCAGCTCGTGCAGCGCGCGCGGGCTCGGCGTCGCGCCGAGCTTGGCGATGACCGGGTGGCTCCCGAGGGCGCGGCGCACGCGCTGCACGATGCGGCCCGAGAGGTCCTTGTCCTCGAAGATCATCTGCGGGTGCTCGCCCGTGGTGTTGGGGCAGGAGAGGTGCACCTCCACCACGTCGGCGCCCGCCTCCGCCGCCCACTGCGCGCAGCGCACGTAATCCTCGGCGAGCTGCTCCCCGTCACCCCCCGGCATGGGTGTGCCCGCGACGCTGACGATGAGGAGCTGTTCCTTCCCGAGCCGGGCGCGAGCGCGCTTGACGTCGGCGCGCCACTCGTCGGGATCGGCCGAGGGGAGCCCGAGCGAGACGGCCCAGGTGACGGTGGCGGGGTCCTGGTTCCGCGGCGCCTTGGCTGCGGCCGTCGAGGGGTCGCCGAGGCGGCAGAAGACGAGGTTGGGCTGGAGGAACGCCTGGCGCGTCACCGTGCGGACCGTCTTGTAGGTCAGGAGCCCGTAGCCGAGACGCGCGTAGGCCTGGATCCACTGCGCGTTGGGCAGCGGGCCCGCCGCGATGCCCAGGGGACACTCGACTCGACGGCCGAACACGAAGGCCGGCGGGCCGGCAGGCAGCTTGCGCGGACGGGCCGGGAGCTTCGGCGGATGGCCTGCGTTCCAGGCGAAGGAGCGCCCCAGGCGGTACGTGATCATCGGGCGGCCTCCAGGGACTCGAACGTCCATTCGGCCAGCGGGGTCATGGACGGCAGGTCCGGGTCGAAGGCGATCCCGCAGCCGGGTGCCGCGAGGGACGCGACTCGGAGGGCGCCGCGCTCGATCCGGAGGAAGGCCTGCGTCTCGTCGCCCACGTACAGGTCGGGGTGCAGGCGTGTCGCGTCCCGGCGCTCGCGGGGCGAGCAGTGGCGGAGCCCGTGGACGTAGTGGTGGCCGTTCCGCTCCACGTGCGTGATGCCGAGCGCCCGCACGGTGGCGAGATCCTGCTGCACCGGCACCACGGGGACGTTCGTCAGGTCCTCGGCGCTCATGAAGAGGCGCTCCGCGGCGGGGCGGCCGCGGTTCCACCGCTCCACGAGCGAGCGGTTCAGGAAGGACTTGACGATGCCCTTGCAGTTCTTCGTCGACACGCCGCGGTAGCCGAGTCGCACGGCCTGCGCGAAGGAGTCGAGATCGCCGTCGCTCTCGTCGACGATCATCGGGATCTGCCGCCCCAGCGTCGACAGGCCCTCGGTGGCGGCCGCGTCGAGGGCGATGGCGCGGTCGAGCGGCTGCTCGATGAAGGCGGTGGAGGGGACCAGGCGCGACAGGGCCGGGGCGCGGCGCATGGCGTCCACCAGGCGCGCGAAGTCCTCCACGCTCTTGTACTGCTCGTTGCCGTCCAGCGAGACCAGGTAGGGCTCGGGGATCAGGCGGTCGAGGGTCGCGGCGATGCGCCCGAGGCGGTCCAGGTCGGCATCGAGCTGGCCGCCGACCTTGAGCTTGAAGTGGCGCAGCCCCTGGCGCTCCACGCATTCCTCGAGCGTCTGCGGGAGCCCGTCCCGGAGCCAGCCGTCGGCCGGCACGTCCGCGGCGACGATGGCGTCGAGGAGCCCCACCGTGTGCCGCACGGCGATGCGCTCGGGCGGGGGCGCTCCCGCCCACGCCAGCACGTCGGCCAGGGAGAGCTCCGGGTGCACGGCCTCGGGGCGCAGCCCCAGCACGTTGTCGCGCAGCATCCCCACGACGTCCAGCCCGGCCAGGCGTCCCGCGGCATCGGCCAGCGCCCGCTCGAAGAGCGAGGAGCCGAAGGACGCCGTGAGGCTGTTGAGCCCGAGATCGCGGCCCTGCCGGCGGCAGTCGGGATACGCCTCCAGCCAGATGTCGAAGACCGGGCGCGGGGTCCGCGCGGCCTCGAGATAGGCGGTGTGGGCAGCGCCGATGGAGGCGAGCTGGTCCTCCACGTTGTCGCGGAAGGTCTTCGTTGGATCCTTGTCGAACCACTTGGGCGGGAGGTTGTCGGCCGCGAAGCCCCGGCCGCGCCGGCCATCCGCCGCCTCGACCTCCACGGCCAGATGGAGCAGAGGGAAGTGGGTCAGCGTGACGACGCCGTAGCGGAACGGCAGGCGGGTGCGCAGGTTCCTC
This sequence comes from Candidatus Rokuibacteriota bacterium, assembly GCA_016177555.1. The sequence goes on along the minus strand of JACOVB010000531.1, from coordinate 3,518 downwards.
AGGTGGAACGACGCCGACTTGAGGGCCAGTCTCATGCGAATGCCGGCATGACCTCGCGGGCGAGGAGATCGAGCTCGCGCATGATGTGCGCGTGGGGCATCCCGGGGAAGAAGAGGCGGCAGATGAGATGGGTCATGCCGTACTGCGTGACGAAGGGCCGGAGCGCCTCGATGACGCGGTCGGGGCTGCCGATGAGGAAGCGGTCCCGCATGACGGTGTCGAGGTCGGCGGCGATGGCGGCGTCGATGAACGGATGCTTCCAGCTCCCGGCGTACTCCTTCCGGTAGGCCACCATGATGTGTCGCTCCGCCAGCTCCCGCGCCTCCGTGTCCGTGTCGGCGATGATGACGTCGCGCGTGAGGGGCCACTCGGTGATGGGCGCGCTGAGCCCGGCCCGGGCGCGGTTGTCGAGGAACTGCTTCTTGCCGGCGATGAGCCGCGGCAATTCGGCCGTGGGCCCGGGGATCCAGTTGTCGCCGAGCGTGGCCGCGCGCCGCAGCGTGAGCTCGCCCCAGCCGCCGATCCAGACCGGCGGGTGAGGCTTCTGGAGCGGCTTGGGCTCGAGCCGTCCCTCCACCTGGTAGTAACTCCCCTTGAAGGAGAGCGAGTCCCGGGTCCACAGGCCCTTCATGACCGCGAGCTGCTCCTCGAAGCGGGCGCCCCGCTTCTCGATGTCGACCCCGTAGAGCGCGAACTCGTCGGGCTTGTAGCCGATGGCGACGCCGAGGACGAAGCGGCCGCCGGACATGACGTCGAGCATGGCCACGTCCTCGGCCAGGCGCGCGGGATGGTAGAAGGGCGCCACCAGGATGTCGGTGCCGAGGCGCAACCGGGAGGTGCGGGTGGCGAAGCCGGCCAGCACGGTCAACGGCGACGGCCAGTAGTGGTTCTGGACGGAATGGTGCTCCTCCATCCAGATCGAGTCGAAGCCGAGGTCCTCGCCGCGCACCACCTCCTCGAGGGCCTCGGGGTAGAGATGCCCGCCCTCGATGGGGATGAAGCCGATCTTGAGCCTGGCCATGCGCGGTCCTTTCGACGGTCTGTTCAGTGGAGTGCGGCCCACTGGCCCTCCGGATCCGGCGGGGTCCACCAGGGCGCGAGGCCCAGGTCGTCGCAGATGATCCGGGCGGCATTATACCCCGGCAGCCCGGTGATGTTGCCGCCCGGATGGACGGCGCCGCCGCTTACTTGCAGTCGAAGAACTCGTTCGTGTAGTACTCGGCTGGCGCCTTGGTCTGGATATTGCCGTAGGTCTTCTGCAGGCCGAGGAGGGTGTCCCAGTCCGCTGCCGCCATCCAGCCCGCGGTCCTCCCCTTGGTGTTGGCGGTGTACATGAGCTGCACCGTGTCCTTCCACTGCGAGAGGTTCAGCTCCACGGCACCCGCCTTGGGGAACATCTCCACCAGGATCCTGGCCGCCTCCTCGGGGTTCCTGGCGGCCTCCATCCACGCCTTGCTGCTGGCCCGGACCATGCGGCAGTTGAGGTCCTTCTCGCCGAGATACCTGGTGTTGATGAGGAGCCCCTGGGAGAGCGCGTTGACGCCGAAGTCCACGTAGCGGAAGTAGGCCGCCTTCTTCTTGGTGGCTTCCTCGATCTGCCCCGCCTGCGTGGTGTAGTAGCCGCCCATGGCGTCCACCTGCCCGGCCATCACGGCGGTCATCTTGCCGCGCGGGTCGAAGTACACCTCCTGCACCTTGGACTTGTCCACGCTGTTCACCTTGAGCAGCGCCTGGAAGGCCTGGTGGATGGAGTCGCCCGCCGTGAACGACACCTTCTTGCCCTCGAGGTCCTTGGGGCCCTTGATGGGCTTGTCGGCGAAGTAGACGTTGTCGAGGGCGGAGCGCCAGGCCAGCAGGACCGCGTTCTGGAAGACGATGCCGAGGTCGGTCTGGGGGCGGTCCACGGTGCGGCCGCCCATGGCCACGAGCCCTGACGTCGGGCGCATGAGCCCGGCGATCAGCATGGCCAGCGTGCTCTTGCCGCAGCCGGAGGGACCCACGATGGAGAGGAACTCGCCCTGCCGCACGTCGAACGACACTCCGTCCAGCGCCCGGACCTCGCCCTCGGGTGTCCCGAAGACCCGGACGACATCGGAGACCTCCACGAACTTGTGCCCGTTGAGCATCGGGGGACTCGAGGCATTTTACTTCAAACGAGCCGCCCGATGCCGCCCCGCTCGCCGCCTCAGGGGGCGTCGGTCAGAGCTGCGCGCGTGGCGGACCCTCCACCGGCACGATGCCCTTCTCGAACGCGTAGCGGACCAGATCGGCCTGGCGGCGCAGGTTGAGCTTGCGCATGAGGTTCGCCCGGTGGGTCTCGACGGTGCGGGGACTGATGGAGAGCCGTTCCGCGACGAGGGTGCTGCTGAGACCCTCGGTGGTCAGCTGCAGGACCTCTCGCTCCCGCGTCGTGAGCGTGTCGTAGGGGTCCGGAGGGGCGGCCTGCGCGCGCTCGACATAGGCCTCGATGGCCCGCTCGGAGAGCGGCGGGCTGAGATAGCGCCCGCCCGCTGCCGCCTCGCGGATGGCCCGCACGAGGTCGGCCGCGCCGGCGTCCTTGAGCACGTAGCCGGCGGCACCGTTCTTGAGCGCCTCCAGCACATAGGCCTCGTTGGCGTACATGGAGAGGATCACCACGCGCGTGTGCGGGAAACGACGCCCGACCTCCCGGGTGACCTCGAGCCCGCTGAGCCCCGGCATCATCACGTCGGCGACCAGCACCGCCGGCTGGAGCCGCTCCACGAGCCTGACCGCCTCGAGCCCGTCGGCGGCCTCCCCGACGACGACGAGATCGGGCTCGGCCTCGAGCAGGACGCGGAGTCCCTGCCGCACGATGCCGTGATCATCCGCCAGCACGATCGTCGTCCGGGTCATGGCGACTCGTGTCCTGCCTTCACCCGGGCTCCGAGGGGCAGCTCCGCCGCCACGAGGGTGCCGGCCCCGCGGCGGGAATCGACGGCGAGGCGGCCGCCCAGCACGGCGGCCCGCTCGCGCATCCCGCCGAGCCCGCAGGACAGCCCGGAGGCCGGGGCGCTGTCGGCATCGAAGCCCTTCCCCTGGTCGTGAACCTGCACGTGGAACAGGTCCCCCGTGGTCCACAGCTGCACCGACACGTCGTCCACGCCGGCGTGCCGGGCCGCGTTGGTCAGGGCTTCCTGGACGATGCGATACACGGCCGTCTCCAGCTCCGCGGGAAAGCGCTGGCCCTCGAGGCCCCCGTGCCTGAAGGTCACGCGGACGCGCGTGTGGGACGTGTACCGGTCGAAGAGCCACACGAGCGCAGGCACGAGGCCGAGGTCGTCGAGCATCGGGGGCCGCAGATCGAGGGAGAGATCTCGCAGCCGGCCGATGAGATCGGTGAGCAGGACCTGCGCCCCGCGGAGTCGTGCCCGGGCCGGCTCGCCGGCCACCCGCGCGCTCGCCTCCAGGTTGAGCTTCAGCCCGATCAGCACCTGGCCGACCTCGTCGTGGAGCTCGCGGGCGATGCGCCGACGCTCCACCTCCTGGGCCTCCACGAT